>CAZCSZ010000203.1:0-3071 GCA_964501305.1 uncultured Ruminococcus sp. | reverse complement strand
GCCAGATGGTTCGTACAATCAAATACTTTGCAGAACTCAACTGAGTAAATTAACGAAGTCAAAGGCGTTTCCGAAAGGAAACGCCTTTTTTTAATATCCTCACAAAGCAAAAGGCTTGAACGAAGGGATGCTGAACCCGAACGTACAAGCCGAAACATTTAGCCGTCGTACTGTTTACGTTTACACACGGCAGCGGTGTTACATATTATTCTTTGCTCCGTTTAATAATCGACTTTAATCTCGTCGAGCATAACGACACGGCCGCCTTCTTCACGGCTGCGAAGACCTGCAATTACCATTTTCATAAGTTCAATGCTCTGTGAGAACGGGAACGGTTCCTCACCTGTTCTGAGCCAATGAACAAACAAATCAAGCTGCTTTTTGAATGCGTAATAGCTGTCGCCGTCGTCAATATAGCGACTACCCGCAGTTCCTATCATAAGCGTTCCCGCACCTGCCATACCTATTCCTTGCGGAATGTCGATGCAGCAGCCGCTCTTGTGCTTAATATGAACCATAGCCTGCTCGTAAGTGCCCGTATTCTGTACAGATACAAATCCTTCTCCGAGAAGCGGATACATAGCCTCGAGAGCATGAATTCCGTATGTTTCGTATTTCTTCGGCATAGGCTGACATATGTACATAAGCTTTCCGATTTCGTAATGGTTTTTGTAAAAAGGCTCCATTTCCTTGCAGTATCTCATGGAAGATGACGTAATAAACATTTTGCCCTCTTTTCTCCAATTAACGAACGTGCGAAGGTCCTCTTCCTTATTTACAAGGGGTTTGTCAATAAACATGGGCAGTCCGGCATCAAGAAAAGGCTTACAACGTTCCACGTGCTCGTCACCGACGTCGGTAGCGCAGATAACGGCATCGACTTTGCCTATCATTTCAAGCGGGTCGTCGACTACGAACGGAATATTCGATGCTTTAGCCATTTTTTCCGCCATGTCACGTCCTGCATATCCTGTATTGCAAATATGTGTTATGTGAGCGCCTTCGATTCCTAATGTTTCCTCAGGCTGTTTTCCGAGGTACGCGGGTATAACGGGGAAAAGCGGTTTGCAGTAAAGATCCATGTATTCCTTATTATATCCGTTGAACATAGCGCTCCACGAAAACGGGTGACCGTTGCCTTCGGTCATGCCCAAAATACCTATTTTAAGTTCTTTATTTCCAAGCGGGAACATAATCTATCTCCTATTATTAAGGCTTCTGCCTGTTTATTTTTTAGGTCTCGAAAGAACCTTCATTATTTCGGGAATATTCACCGAAGAAAATGCTTTTTTAATTTTGTCTGCTGTCTCTTCGCTCACACTTGCCGTTTCGAAGTATGCGGTATTTGCCTTTACCTGCTCTGCCGTATCGGCACCGAGAACAAGACTTGTAACGCCTCTTACATCTCTCATATAAGATATAGCAAGTTCGGCAATGCTCATTCCTTCGTGTTCCGCACATTCACGGAGAAGACGGATTTTCGGTGCAGCATGCTCAACAAGTATGGGGTCGGTTATTTTATCGGGGTCAAGGAAAAACAGACCTTGTAAAAATACACTTCTTACAAATACTGTAATACCCTTATCGGCAAGTCTGTCTGTCATTCCCGACGAAATAAGTCTTTGGTCAAATATACTCATCGGAATTTGAGTTGCCGTATAAACATCATATTTGAACATACTTTCAAGTTCATCACCATTGTAAACCGATGCGCCGACAATATCGGTATATCCGCGCTTTACAAGTCCTTCCATTGCTTTGGCTACACTGTCACCGCTTTTCACAAGGCTTGACGCCTGATGAAGCATAACGCAATTGACTTTGGGCAGGGAGAGCTTTTCAAGTGAGGTTTCAATGCACGCAGTGACGCTTTTTTCAACCTCGGCATCGGTTTCTCCTTCGATATCTATAACCTTCGTCGTAATAAACGGCATATCGCCCTTCCACGTTTTAAAGAATCTGCCGAGTACATCTTCGGAATTGCCGTACGCTCTTGCGGTATCAAGAGATGTAATACCGTTTTCAAGAGCACATCTGAGCATATCAAAACTTTGTTCCTCTTTCGGTTGTCCCGCATCGTTTGCAATACCGTAATTCATACCGAGCTGAACCGTTCCGAGAGACATTGCAGACAGCTTTTTGCCTTTAATATCTGTATATTTCATCTTAGCTCCTTATTTGATGTTTCTTCCGCTGACCTTGCTTACAATATCGGTGTAATAGTCGGAAAGTCCGACAACGTCAGCGCCTGTGCTTATAAATGTATAGCCCATATCAACAAGCTCATCGAAATTACCGACTCCGCCTGTTGTTCCCGCAAATTTACCGTGACGTCTTGCACAGTCGGCAACACGTTTTTTGGCTTCGACAACTTCGGGACAACCCATATCATAAGGATGTCCTACTCCCTGACTGAAGTCACCGGGGCCGAAGAAAATCATATCAAGTCCTTCGAGAGCGCAGATTTCCTCAAGTTCATCAAGCGGTTCGGGGTCCTCTATTTGGACAACTACAAACCTTTCTTCGTTAGCGGTTTTGATATACTCTTTTTCATCAACAAGGCAATATCCTCCGTCGGCGTTTCCTCCGTCCATGGGACGTCTGCCGATAGGATGAAATTTCGTATAGTATACAACTTGCTTTGCATCGGCAAGGCTCATCAGGTGAGGTACCATAATACCCGTCGAATCCGCTTCAAACGGTCTGATAAGGTTTGAATAGCACCCTCTGGCAACTCTTGTGAGCGTATCGCAATCAAAGACTTTCGCCGCTCTGACTGCATTTTCTATAAACGAAAAATCATTGGGCACGTGTTCCATATCCGTCCAAACGCAGTCAAAACCGCACATTGCCGCAATATCTACGTTTCGAAGGTCGCAAAGATTAAGCTTAACGCAAGTTGCGACTTTACCGTTTCTCATCTGCCTTAAAACTCGGCTTTTTCTCATTTCCATAATAAATACCTCTGTATAATTTTATTTAGCGCTGTATCCGCCGTCAACGGGGATTACGGTTCCCGTAACGTATTGAGATGCATCCGATGCAAGATATACAATCATACCCATAAGGTC
>CAZCSZ010000202.1:0-3092 GCA_964501305.1 uncultured Ruminococcus sp. | reverse complement strand
ACCTATATATTATTAGTTACGGAGCCGATAACGGCAATGTACGGCTTCTGTTTTCGTTTCTGTTCTTCGTTTCCGAGACAATTCTGCTATTACTTTCGTTTTCCGCTGTATATTCCACACTCGATTTTCTCAAAATGCGTTACGGCACAAGTAAGGAGCTGAGTCAGAAAGGTGCGGACACAGCGAAAACGCTGTCTTATATCCGTTTTTACACCGTTCTTCGCTGCTTTTTGGCAGTTCTGCCTGACTTTCTCTATCTTACAACAGATATAAGCACGGCAAATATATCAACACTCATTACAATGCTCAGAATTGCCGTTTGTGTTCTTTCTTTCGCTTTACTCATTCCCGCTGTAATTAAGCTTTTTGCCAATGCAAGATACCTTAATCTCGACGAAGAACTTAAAGAAAATCTCAGCGAAAAGGCCGAGCTTTTGAAGAATACCGAGACTAAAACATACGCAAAGTCAAAACTCAAATCGGTCTATTTCGTCTTTATGATATGCGTTGCGGCGTCCTGCAGATTGTGCATTGATGAAAGAGATATAATCCCGAAAATCATCCCCGCCGTTCTTTTTGTCCTTGTATTTACGCTTATACCGGGAAGACGTAAAATCAGAATATGGGGATGCATCCTTTCAGCCCTTCTTGCAATTCTGTCAATTGCATACCTTATATTTTCATCGGCTTATTATGCCGATTTTACGGCGGAAAGCTCGCTTTGGTTTGACGTTGCCGCCACACTGTACGGGAAAGTGGCGATTTCACAGAGCGTTCAGTATATCCCGATATTCTGCGTAATGTTGCTTTTCTCTTTCCTTGTCAAGGATTTTTCTCTTAAATATTTTGAACTCGATACTTCGGACGAGAAGGAGGCAAAAATCTCTTTTGTTAAGAAATCCGCTGCTGTATTCAGAGTCAGTGCGGCAATTTTCTGTTCTGTCAGTGCACTCTCGCCGTTTCTTGTTCCGACATTCGGTATATTTGATATGATATCCGCACTCGGCGGCGTTTTCCTCCTTGCGGTCGCTTATTTTACCGAACCGAGATTTAATTGATTGCAAACGTACAAATACGTTCTGATATGTTGTTTGTTCACGCCTTTGCAGTTGTAATCATTAAATACGTTTAAACCGAACTACTTTGCCGACGGCTTTCTAATTAAAGCACAATGCTTGAATCAACCATTTGAGTTTTAGATGCCGTCTGCAACAATATGCCCGAAATTCCCTTTAAAATTTCGGGCGCTTTTTACGTTTTCGGTATTGAATAACATATTTAATTATGGTAAAATAATTTAATAAAATATCGGAGTGTCCTATGAAGAAATATTTGCTTAGAATTACCGCTTTTACGCTTATAATATGCGTTATGTTCGCTTTTGCTTCGTGCGAAAACGGCGAAGATAACCCGCCTGTCGTCTCCGATACCGAAACATCTCTTGATTATAATATAGACCTAACTCCGGAGACGGAAAAGCCGGAGACGGAATATAAAGAACCCGTAGTATCCAAAGTATCTTTTTTGGGCGCCGGCGACAATATTATTTACTTCGGTAACGTCCGTGATGCGGCATCTCTTGCATATCAGGACGGCAGGACGTACAATTTCAAGCCGATGTACTCCGAGGTTGCAAGCTACATAGAAAATGCCGATGTTTCCTATATCAATCAGGAAACCGTCATGTGCGGCGAGGGTTACGAGCTTTCATATTATCCTATGTTCAACAGTCCGCAGGATGTCGGTTACGACCTTGTCGAACTCGGCTTTGACGTTGTCAATATCGCAAATAACCATATGCTTGACAAGGGGGCTGCGGGTCTTGATGCGACGATTGAGTTTTGGAAAACCATGCCCGTAACTTTGATCGGCGGAAACAGCTCAAGAGCGGAATATGACGATATTGAAATTGTCGAGAAGAACGGTGTCAAAATCGCCTTTCTCTCTTACTGCGAAATGACAAACGGTCTTACAGTCGGCAAGGGCGCCGAAACATGGATACCGTATCTCAACAACAACGACCCATTCGGAACGTCAGGCGAAGTTGATGACAGCGATATCGTTCTTCATTGCAACAGCGTTAAAGATAAGTGTGACTTCATAATAGCATCCGTTCATTGGGGAGACGAGGGTTCATTCACACCCAATGCAAAGCAGAAAGCCTATGCTCAGGCTATGGCGGATGCGGGAGTCGACGTCATTGTGGGAACACATCCGCACGTACTTCAGCCCATAGAATGGCTGACGGGCAAAGACGGGAACAAAACACTTTGTATATATTCGCTCGGAAATTTTGCGGCGGAACAGGACCGTGACTATAACATGGTCGGCGGTATGATTTCTTTTGATATCGTCAAGACAGACAGCGCTCATGCCGTCGCAGAAAACGTACTGTTCATACCGACGGTATATGATTTTAACACCAACTTCTACAACAATAAAGTGTATTTGATGGAAAGCTATACAGCGGAAATGGCAAAGGGACACGGAATTGCCGCTTACGGCAGATATACGAACCTTGATACGCTGAGAGGATATGTTACGAATACAATCAGCAACGAATTCCTTCCCGATTTTCTGATTTCCGATTGAGGTGAATATGATAACTGAAGAGAACAGACCGATTTCATCGGATAAAGAGGAACAAAAAGGTAACTCGCTTCGCTCCGATGGGAATATATTACTCGACGATGCCGATGAATTCAATAATGACGGGGCATTTGTCGAAGAATATGACCTGTCGGAGATAAACGGCGGTTTTGCACTGCGGACTTACGGTGACGAGTCGAACAGCAGAGAATATGATTCCGACAATGAGGGATACGACCTGTTTTATGACGAGTATGACCCATACGGTGAATACGAAGAGTTACAACGGTTGCCCCTCACGTCAAGCAAAGTCGTTTTAAGGTGCTTTATTGCGCTTTTTACGGTGATTATGCTTGTGCTTCTTGCAGCATATCTTACGCTTTTGACAATAGCGAGAGGCCCGAGCGAAACCGCACGCAACATGCTTGTACTTTCGGCAAGACAGGCGAGTGCAACCAAATGGATGCCCGAGTTTTTCCTTGACAATGAGACTGTAAAGGAAA
>CAZCSZ010000201.1:0-3093 GCA_964501305.1 uncultured Ruminococcus sp. | reverse complement strand
AATTACAATCGAATGTCAGGATGAAAGAAGTCAGTACAAGAACAAAGATAAGGCGATGAAGCTATTACGTGCAAAACTCTATGATATGAAGCAGAGAGAGCAGAACGACAAGATTGCGAGCGAAAGACGCAGTCAGGTCGGGACAGGCGACAGAAGCGAAAAAATAAGAACGTATAACTATCCGCAGGGAAGAATTACCGACCACAGAATAGGTTTTACCGTTCATTCGCTTGACAGTTTTCTCAACGGCAATATAGACAGCGTTATAGATGCACTCGCAACGGCTGAAACCGCCGAAAAGCTTAAAGGAAGCGACTAATATATTTATTCCCAAGGAGCAAACTTATGAAAACCCGATATTTTTCGGCAGACGGAGGTATTTCCGTCTATCGGGAATGCGGAAAGATAATACGTGCGGGCGGACTTGTCGCCTTTCCGACCGAAACCGTTTACGGTCTCGGAGTAAATGCGCTTGACAAAAACGCCGTACCCAAGGTTTACAAAGCTAAGGGCAGACCGTCCGACAATCCGCTTATAGTGCATGTTGCATACCCTGAAGATGCCGAAAACATAGCTTATACGAATTCAACATATTACAGACTTGCGGAAAGATTCATGCCCGGACCTTTGACCGTTATTCTCCCGAAAAAGGATACTGTACCGCTTGAAGTCACAGGCGGACTTCCTTCTGTCGGAATAAGGTGCCCCTCGGATCTTTGCGCTCACAAATTCATTATAGAATGCGGAGTTCCCATAGCGGCTCCATCGGCAAATCTGTCAGGAGCGCCATCTCCCACAGCAGCCAAACACGTTATTTGCGATATGGACGGAAGAATTGACGGCGCTATCCTGTCAAAGGAATGCTCCGTAGGACTTGAATCCACCGTAATAACACTCAAAGACGACGGAGCGGTTATTTTAAGGCCGGGCGCCGTCACAAGAGAAGAGCTTCTTGAGGAGCTCTCTTTTGTCGAAATATCGCCTGCTGTCACCGACCCCGCCAAAGCATCTGATAATCCGGAATCACCGGGAATGAAGTATAAACATTACTCACCGAAGTGCGACTTCATATTGCTTGACTGTTCGTCGGAAAAATTTGCCGAGTATGCCAATAGCCGCGACGGCAATGTCGCTGTCTTGTGCGGAGAAGGTGAAATGCCGTTTTTTAATCGTTCGAAAACGTTTGTTTACGGTGAAACCGATGATTACAAAGCACTGTCTTTCTCACTGTTTGCCTATTTCAGAAAAGCCGATGATTTGAAAATCGACAAACTTTATGCACGTCTGCCCGAAAAAACAGGTTACGGACTTGCGCTGTATAACAGGATGATAAGAGCGGCGGCTAACAGAATTATTGAATTATGACGGAGGAAACATGGCCAAGAAAAAGAAAGTTGAGGACAGAGTTTTTAATACCGAACCAGAACCTTACAATCAGCCGATAACGGAAACCATAGTTAATAACTACATGCCTTATGTCATGAGTGTTATTATATCACGTGCAATACCTGAAATCGACGGTTTTAAGCCCTCTCACAGAAAGCTTTTATACACTATGTATAAAATGGGGCTTATGAGCGGTCAAAGAGCGAAAAGCTCGAAAATTGTCGGTCAGACAATGACCCTCAACCCTCACGGAGACGCTTCCATATACGAGACAATGGTACGTTTAACGAGAGGCAACGAGGCTCTTCTTCATCCGTTCATCGATTCAAAAGGTTCATTCGGTAAACAGTACAGTCGCGATATGGCATACGCCGCATCACGTTATACTGAGGCCAAACTCGACCCTTTTTGTGAGCTTTTGTTCAACGGTATAGACAAGAACGCAGTTGACTTCGTCCCGAATTTCGATAATTCGACAACGGAACCTGTTCTTCTGCCTACTGCCTTTCCCAATATTCTCGTATCTCCTAATATGGGAATTGCCGTTGGAATGGCATCAAATATATGTTCATTTAACCTCGCTGAGGTGTGCGAGGGAGCTGCGGCACTTCTCAAAAATCCCAAAACTTCTAACGAAAAACTGATGAGTATAATTAAAGCTCCCGATTTTTCCGGCGGAGCTTACCTGATATACGACAAAGAACAAATGACCCGTATTTTCGAAACAGGAAAGGGCTCGTTTAAACTCCGTGCAAGATACAGTTTTGACAAGACGAATTCCTGTATTGATATACTTCAAATTCCGTACTCAACTTCGATTGAGCAAATCATTAAGAAGATTGTCGAGCTTATGAAAGACGGAAAATTCAAGGAAATAACCGATGTTCGTGACGAAATTGACCTTTCCGGCTTTAGACTTACACTTGACGTTAAGCGAGGAACCGACCCCGATCTTCTTATGAAGAAACTATACAAGCTAACGCCTCTTGAAGATGATTTCGGATGCAATTTCAACGTCCTTGTAGGTAAAACACCGATGCAGCTCGGCGTTGCCGATATACTGAGATATTGGATTGATTTCAGACTTTCCTGTGTTCAGAGAGAACTTAAATTCAACCTTGCGAAGAAAAAAGACAAACTTCACCTGTTGACAGGACTCGGAAAAATACTTCTCGACATTGATAAAGCAATCAAAATCGTAAGGGAAACAAAAAAAGAAGCCGACGTTGTACCGCGTTTGATGGATGCGTTTATAATTGACGAAGTTCAAGCGGAATATATTGCCGATATAAAGCTCCGTCACCTTAACCGTGAGTATATAATCAACAGAATAAACGAAATCAAAGAATTTCAAGAGCAAATTGCCGAGCTTGAAGATCTTCTCGGAGATGAAATCAAAATGCGTTCATACGTCGCAAAACAGCTTCTCGAAATAAAGAAGAAATACGGTCAACCCCGTAAAACGCAGATACTCTATGCCGAGGAATTGGATGATGGAGTTGTAATTGAAGAAGTCAACAATTATAATTGCAGAATCGTATTCACGAAATACGGTTACTTCAAGAAGATTACCTTCCTTTCACTCAGAGGAAACGATGAGCAAAAGCTGAAGGACGGTGATGAAATCGTTTATTCGGCAGATACGGAAAACATCAAGGAAATAATGGTATTTTCCGATAAGTGCAGAGTTTACAAAGCCAAGCTTTC
>CAZCSZ010000200.1:0-3096 GCA_964501305.1 uncultured Ruminococcus sp. | reverse complement strand
CGTTATATATGTGTCCCTCTGCCCTAATCGGACTTTCCGTAAAGCCGTCGCAACCTTCGTTAGAGCAGTATGTTTTAAGTACACCGTCCGTTGTGCATGTCGGTTCAACTGCACGTACCGTATTTCCGTCATATGAGTGTCCCGTGGGCTCAACATCGAACTCGATAAAACTGTCGCAACCTTCCCTGTCGCAATTTATGATAAGTGTACCGTACTCAGTGCAAGTCGGTGCCAAAGATTCAGTCGGGGTGCCGGTATAAGAATGAGTGAGCGGCGGCGCCGACTGTTCGATATATTCTTCGCACGTTTCGCACGAACAATAATACTTGGCAGTTCCGCTTTCGGTGCAAGTAGGTTCGATTATATATTCAACCTTACCCGTGAAAGAATGGATGTGAGTCGGTTCAACGGTGAAGTTGTAAGGGTCACTTGCCGTTTTACCTTTTGATTCATAATTAAGTGGAAGCAAAGTGTTGAGCGCAGTTACAGTTACGCTGTAGTTACCGGCTTTAAGCTGAACTTCGTATTTTGTTAGGGTTGTTTCGGTTAGCGAAGCTTCGGTTTTGCCTGTACTAAGATTTTTAACCGTTACATTGTATTTATCGGCAAATTTGGCGTTGTTCCACTCTATGACGGTTTTTTCACTGTCAGTTGTTGCCGATGCGGCCACAATCGGTTTTTCGGGTGACTTATTGGGTATGAGTACCCATTTTTGACTTGTAGACGAAGACGAATATGTATTAACAAGTACGTTTGTTCCCGAAACATCGAGTACACAGTTTTTATTCTGTACATTTCTGATTACAAAACAGTTTCCGTCTTTTTCGAAGTTGAAGTGCTGGGATGAATCTCCGGATCTTGACCAAAGGCAAACGTTGCAGCCGCTCTTGACTATTGTCCCGTAAACGTTCACAACGGTTTCGGAGGTGAATTCGGGCTTAATGCAGTAGCCTTCGCTCTCCAGATTCATTATAAATCTTTTTGCCGAACTGTCGGATATTGCGGCAACACTTATATTTATTTTGTTCTCGTCACTTGTGCTGTCGACGGAAAGATACTTTCCTGTCGATACGTTTTTTATGTAATAGCTTACACCGCATTCAACAGATGTGTATTGAATGTCAGCCTCAGGCGTGGATGTACCGTATTTCGGCCAATAAATGTCACGCGCAAGCTCTGCTCTTTGTGTATGATACTTCTCAGCGCACCTTTCATAATATCTTGCGCAGTAATAACCCGCTTTATATGCTCCGTTTTGATTGTCGGTAACGGAACAAATGAGCTGATATGCGGAATTTTCCGATGTGTTTTTAAGTTCATGCTCCAAATATTTCAGCTGTGATGTTAAAGCCGTAACTTCAAGCGAATTGTTCTTACAGAAGTTTTCAAGTGCCGTTCTGCGTCCGCCGTTCCACTGACAGATGCCGAAACTTTCCGAACCGTCGGCTTCTGTATATTTTGCGATAGGGTTAAAGTTAGACTCGCTTTGGATACCTGCCATCATTCCGCAAATTGCAGCACTGTTCATTTCAGTTAAATTGTTTTTGAGATACTCGTATACAGTCTGCTCGTTTGATGCGGCACCGACAACGGTCGGTATACAGCCGAGAAGTAGTGCCGAAATCAACAGAACCGATAGAATTTTCTTTATCCTCATTGTATTCTCCTGTTCTTTTAACGTGATTACTTCATTGCGGAAAGAGTCCGAAGTAACTTCAAATCTTTTGTGCTTATAACGTCGTCACCGCTAATATCTGCGTTGGCAAGAATCAGCTCATCGGCAGAAATTACATTAATCACATACTTTTTAAGAATTTTGTAATCATTCAGCGTTAAAATACCGTCGCCGTTGACGTCGCCGAGAAGTTGTAAACGCTCAATCGGTTCGGTGTACACATCGTAACAGTTCTCACATATGTATGTGTTATATCCCGCCTCACTTACGGTGGCTTCTTTATGTTCGGTCAATACATAGCTGTGCCCTGTCGGTTCGTTATCCTTTGAGAATACGGCATTGCAAAGAGAACACTGTGCAACAAGAGTTCCTTTTTCCGTGCATGTCGGTTTAGTTTGCACAAGAACAGTGCCGCATGAATGTTCTCCGTATTCTGTAAGTATAACGGAATAAGTATCACCGCAAAGTTCGCATTTATAATTATTCTTTGAATGTTCAAGACACGACGAAACCGTTTTATCCGTAAAAAGGTAATTGTGCACGAGAGGGTCCTCGTAAAAATATTCGGTATATCCGCACACGGTGCATTTTAAAACTGTCGTTCCGAAGTTTGTACAGGTCGGATTTGTTTTGGAATCAGTTTCAAGTGTATGTCCAAAGGCATTTGTAACATCACTTTTGTCTGTATAACCGCATTTGACACAGGTATAAAGGATGTATCCGTCCTTGGTACAGGTAGCCTTTGCTCTGCTCTTTGCATATAGATGACATTCGCCCGCAGGACATGCCTTTTCAACTGTCAAGCATCCCTCGTTATTTGGTATTTCGGTATCATTTAATATAGATGACGAAAATTTTACAGGATATGCTCCAAGCGATAAATTCTCGGTATCGAGAGTGATTCTCAAAAGTTCCGATTCACCGAAATCATTGAAGATTTCTCTGTTTGATGTAAAATTCAATATATTGCCGTTTAAACTGTAGATTACTCCGTTTGCGGACGTTACATTGATAACAGAAGTTGTGCTCGGTAATTCAAGAGAGCCTTTGACAACGTCGTGTGCTGATATATAGTTTGCAAAAACGGAAATATCGGCTGTTTTACAGCCTTCGGCAACAGATATACTCTCAACATAGAGATGTTTTGAGGTCGTTCTTGCGTAACATACGGTCCCGTAAGGGCAAAACGGGTTTACAGAATGATTTTGACTTTCGGTATCAATGTAAAAGGAGTCTATGTTGCTCGGAACGACGTAAATCGGCAAACGTGTTTTGTTTTCGGCGTTTTTCGATGCGTCGTAAGAAAATGTGTAATGAGCAAGCGCACCGTCAACCGGCTTAAAGTTCATATATGATTTTTTCTCGCCGCTTTGAGTGAGTGTTTGCTCGGATGTCATGTAAAGAACCGAATACTTGTAACC
>CAZCSZ010000199.1:0-3097 GCA_964501305.1 uncultured Ruminococcus sp. | reverse complement strand
AACTCCGTAAAGCGGGGTCTGGTTTTCCCTCTCCCTCAAAAAAGATGCCGCCTCCGAGCTTCGAACGCCGTTTGCAAACAGCAGGTAATTCTCGCTGCCGTATACTTTGCCGATTTTCATTTCGGGTCGGTCAATGCATACAGTATTAAGTGCGGAAAGGACTGCATAGTGAACAGTATCGGACAGTGCCCTCTCGTCGACAAATTTAATCTCTGTTTTCATCGGGTGAACGTTAACTTCTATATTGTCGGGGGATACCCTGATATTGAACACCGTAAGAGGAAATCTGTCGGATGGTATTTTCGAACCGTATGCACGCTCAATTGCAGAGCAAACTATCGGATTCTTACAATATCTGCCATTGACAAAATAAATCTCCTGCGAACGGTTACCGTACTGAAGGTCTGGTTCACCCGCATATCCTTCAACGTAAACGGTACCGCCGTCACGCTTTAAAGGAATAAGTCTGTCCGTTATGTTTCTGCCGTAAATTGATTGAAAAGCGTGTTTCAAAACACCGTCGCCCGGCGTTACAAAACGAACTCCGCCGTCAATAATAAACCTAACGGATACGTCTGGTCTCGAAAGTGCTAGTTTCTCAACGATATCGGCAACCTTCGCACATTCGGTAGTGTTTCTCTTCAGGTAACGTCGCCTTAAAGGCACATTGAAGAAAAGCTCTTCAACGGTAATCGTCGTTCCTTCGCTGCACTGTATTTCGTAAATATCCTTAATCCTACCTGCCTCGCATATAAGGCACGCACCTTCCTCATCGCTCGGCTTTGAGAATATCTTCATCTTGGATACAGAAGAAATGGCGGCAAGCGCTTCGCCTCGGAAACCGTATGAATGAATTCCGTCAAGGTCTTTTGGAGAGCTAATTTTGCTCGTTGCATGACAGAGTATGGCAAGCGGAAGTTCATCCTTGGCAATACCGACGCCGTCGTCGGATACCCGTATATAAGTGGTTCCGCCGTTTCTGATTTCGACAACAACGGATGTGCTTTCGGCGTCGAAAGAGTTCTCGACAAGCTCCTTGACGATTGAGCTCGGTCTTTCGACTATTTCGCCTGCTGATATTAAGTTTGATGTATATAAATCAAGAACGGTAATCGACAAGGCCGTGCTCCTTTCGTTTAATTATAAATTCAGTCGTCTTTGAGCGATTTCTTCCATTCGAAAATCATGTTCATAGCTTCTATCGGGGTAAGAACATTAATGTCAAGTGCCTTGATTTTATCGCATACCTCGTTTTTGGATATATCAAAAAGACTTTGATTTGTGTTTTCCGTAACAGGCTGTACAACCGGAGTTTCGGCTTTTTTCTCCTTCGGTGCTTCTTCAAGGCTTTTAAGGACTTCCTTTGCTCTTGCAACGACGGGAGCGGGAATGCCCGCAAGTTTTGCAACCTGTATACCGTAGCTTTCGTCAACGGGGCCTTTTACGATTTTACGTAAAAATATAAGGTCGTCTCCGCGTCGTTTGACGGCAATGTTATAGTTTACAATACCGTCGATTTGTCCTTCAAGCTCAGTGAGCTCGTGATAGTGCGTTGCGAACATGGTTCTTGCACCTATTTTGGAGACTGTATATTCCGCAACCGCACGTGCAATGCTCATTCCGTCAAAAGTACTCGTTCCTCTGCCTATTTCATCATAAATTATAAGGCTGTTCTCCGTTGCGTTGTTGAGTATATTGGAAACTTCTCTCATTTCAAGCATGAAAGTGGAAGTTCCGTTTGCAAGGTCATCCGAAGCGCCGACTCTTGTGTAGAGCTTGTCCACAATGCCTATTCTCGCGCTCGTGGCAGGCACAAATGAGCCGATTTGAGCCATGATTACTATAAGAGCCGTCTGACGCATAAACGTCGATTTTCCCGCCATATTCGGGCCCGTAATGAGCATCATTCTTTCGTCTGTCTTGTTTATTACGGTATCGTTGGGAATGAAGTAGGAATCCTTTGAGAAGTGTTCGATTACGGGGTGACGTCCTTCTTTAATCACAATCTCGCTCGAAAGGTCGACTTCGGGGCAAACATATCCGTTCTGAACGGCACATTCGGCAAAGCTTACAAGAACGTCAAGTTCCGCAAGGGCTATTGCCGTTTTCCTTACTCTTACCCAGTGCTTGCCTACTGCTTTGCGGACTGTTGTGAATATGTAATATTCAGCGGCTTTGAGTTTATCGGATGCGCCGAGTACTGTGGACTCCATGTCTTTAAGCTCTTTCGTTATAAAACGCACCGTATTTACAAGCACTTGCTTGTCGATATAGTTGTCGGGTACGTTTTCGCGCTGAGAACGGGGGACTTCGATGTAGTAACCGTAAAGACGGTTGTGGTCGATTTTAAGAGTTTTTATTCCTGTTTTTTCTCTTTCTTCAACCTCAACACTTCTCATCCACTCGTCGGCATTATTGAGAATTCTGCGAAGCTCGTCTATATTGTAATTATAGTCGGGCTTGATTATTCCGCCTTCCTTCAAGCTTGACGGCGGATTTTCGACAATCGCAAGGTCGATAAGGGTTACAAGATCCTCCATAGTATCGATATTGCCGACGATTTTACAAAGCTCCGCCGACTCCGCAGGGTCAAGCGCCGCTTTGATTCTAGGTAAAACAAGAAGTGTCTGTAAAATAAGACGGAGGTCTTTTGCATCGGCTGTATCGTATGTTACCTTTGTGATTATTCTTTCAAGGTCCGCAACCTTGGAAAGACAGTCACGAAGTTCCTCTCTCAAAACGAAGTTGGAAGCGATTTCGCCAACAGCTCTCTGCCTTCTCTGTATACGGTTAATGCTCGTCAAAGGATATTCTATTACGTTCTTTAAAAGACGGGCGCCGGGTGCGCTTGAAGTTTTGTCGAGCACCCAAAGCAATGAGCCTTTTTTCTCTTTGGTGAGCATAGTCTCGCAAAGCTCAAGATTACGTCTTGTTGATAAATCCATTTCGAGATACTGATTGTTCTCGTACAGGTGAAGGTTCGAGAGATAGGTAATATCGGTCTTTTGAGTTTCAGAGACGTAGTTCAGCACGGCGCCGGTTGCTCTGACTGCAAGCTTATACTCTTCATTGTCGGCTTTTTTGCCGAAATGCTCGT
>CAZCSZ010000198.1:0-3101 GCA_964501305.1 uncultured Ruminococcus sp. | reverse complement strand
CTCTTTGCAAGACTGTTTAAAGTCACGGTCAATGAGTTTGCAATTGGGATGGGCCCGAAACTTATAAGCAAGAAGTCCCGAAAAAGCGGCATTGTTTATTCACTGAGACTTTTGCCCATAGGCGGATTTGTAAGCATGGCGGGAGAGGACTCGGAAAGCGACGACGAAAACGCTTTCTGTAACAAATCGGTTTGGAAAAGAATGATAATAACGGTTGCGGGAGCCGCAACAAATATAGTTGCAGGCATTCTGGTTATGTCCGTCTTTGTTGCCACAAGTTCGCACCTTGCCTCCACAACCGTCGGAAAATTCACGGACAACGGTGAGTTTTCTGCCGAAAGCGGAATTGAAGTCGGAGACACCGTGACTGCAATTGACGGCAAGAAAGTTTATATTTATACACAGCTTTACTACGAGATAGCAAGACGCGGTATTGAACCTGTAAATGTCACAATCGAGAGGGATGGCGAGACAATAACTCTCGAAAACGTCGAGTTTCCGACGGAGGTATCGCAAGGTACTCTGTTTGGAGATGTTCCGTTCATACCTTACGAAAGAGAAAAAACCATCGGAAATGTAATCAAAGAAGCGTTTTTTCAATCCACGACGACTATAAAGATGATATGGGAATCGATTTTCGATCTTATTCGCGGCAGATACGGAATAGAGGCCGTATCCGGTCCTGTCGGTGTTACCGAAGTGCTTGTCGATGCGGCAAAGTCGGGAATGCGCGACCTTGTATATCTTGCGGTTGTAATAAGCATGAATCTCGGGGTGATGAATTTGTTGCCGATACCCGCTCTTGACGGCGGCAGGCTAGTCTTTCAAGTTATTGAGGCCGTAATCGGAAAGCCCGTAAACAGGAATGTCGAAGGGTATATTCACTTTGTCGGGATGATCTTAGTGCTCATCCTTATGGCACTTATAGTATTTAAAGATATAGCGGGATTTTTCAGGTAGTAATACAATCGGCGGTGTAAAATGAAATGTTCAAGAAGAAACAGCAAAAGAATTAAGATAGGGAATACCTTTATCGGCGGTACGGAACCTATTGCCGTTCAGTCCATGGTCAATGCCGACCCATATGATTTCGAGTCGGTCGTAACCCAAGTTAAAGAGCTTGAAAAAGCGGGGTGCGACATTGTGAGGATGACAGTTCCGAGCGAGGAGGCGGCGGGAGTTTTTTCCGTTTTGAAAAAAGAAAATGTAAAAATTCCGCTTGTTGCAGACATACATTTCGATTATAAAAGCGCAATAGCGGCGGCAATGAGCGGCGCCGACAAAATAAGAATCAACCCCGGTAACATAGGCGCGGAGTGGAAGGTGCGTGAAGTTGCCGATACGTGCAAGACTCTGGACTTGCCGATAAGAATAGGTGTGAATTCGGGCTCTCTTGATAAAAGAATACTTCAAAAGTACGGCTCTCCCTGCGCCAAGGCACTTGCCGAAAGCGCTCTTGAACAGGCGCAGATGCTTGAGGACAATGCGTTTTCCGACATAGTCATTTCAATTAAATCGTCCGATATACATACGATGACAGAGGCAAACAGGATTGTTGCCGAAAACAGCTGTTATCCCCTGCACCTCGGCGTCACCGAAGCGGGAGATGAGTATTCGGGTATAATAAAAAGTTCAGTTGGCATAGGTTCGCTTCTTTCCGAGGGCATAGGCGATACTGTAAGGGTGTCACTCACCGCTGCACCTGTTCGTGAGATAAGAGCGGCAAGAGAACTTCTTAAAGTACTCGGTTTATCCGACGGGGGAATTGATATTATAGCTTGTCCGACGTGCGGAAGAACCAAAATCGATATAATAGGCATTACATCCGAATTCCGTAAAATCAGCGAGACGATAGATCCGAAAGGTAAAAAAGTCAAGGTTGCCATAATGGGTTGCGTTGTCAACGGTCCCGGAGAAGCGCGCGAAGCCGATTTCGGTATAGCGGGAGGAGACGGTTTTGCCGTACTGTTCAAAAACGGAGAGACTGTCGGCAGAATCGATGAAGCCGATATTTTGGAAGTGCTCAGAAGAGAAACCGTTGATTTCATCGAAAACAGTTAAATGTTACGAGGTGGAGAATGAGAAAAGAAAATCTGTATGAAGTTTTTTCAAGATACAGACCTATAACCGCCGGAGAAGCGGAAATATTCGAAAAATCTCACGATGTGATAGTCAAGGGAGATAAAAGTCGTCTCTCGTATTCCGTTGAATTTTCGTTTCCAACCGTTTTGAAGAAGGAGAGACTGTTCTCACTTGAAGAACATTTGACTGAATTTTTCGGTCTTTCTCTTGTCAGACTAGAACCGAGATATACTCCCGATATGTTTACATATGACTATATACCCGAGGTGATAGCAGATGCAAAAATGTCCTCGCCGGGTGCATCCGCTTTTTTGAGCGTATACACCTATGAGGTATATAACGGTTCTGTGCTTGTAAATATACCTTTTGAACCTTCGGCAAGTATTATGCTTGAGGTTTTGAAGGTTGAAAAATACATGGAGCAGCTGGTGGCAAAAGAATTCGGAATTACCGTAAACTTCACGCTGAACTGCACTGCAGTACCGGTTCAAATGGACTATTACCTTCAAAAGAGAGATGAGACAAGCAAGAGAGAGTATGAGGCGTCAGTCCGTCAAAACAAAGAGATGAAGGCGGCGCTTAAAGAACAGGAGGACGGGAAGGCGGATATTACGTGGGTGCCGTCTCTCTACGGCGGAGATGCGATGGTATCTGTCGGAGAGGGCGGTATTATAACCTGCGGTAAAATGACGTTTGATGTTTCTTGCCCCGAAGTTTTGCACGGAAAACCGTTTGAAATAGAAAAGCCCGTTTTGCTGAGGGATATTCCGAATGCTCACTCGCATGTAACTGTTCTCGGAGAAGTGTTCAAATTCGAAGAACGTGAGCTTCGCGGCGGTGAAAAATTCGCCATAACAGTAGGAATAACCGACAAGGACAGCTCGGCTTATATAAAGAAAAGCGGAATTCCCTCCGACGAGCTCGGAAATTGGAAGAATATCTTCAAAAACGGTGTTTCACTTGCCGTCAGAGGCAAAGTCGAACGCCAGGTTTTCGACGGGGAATGCGTTGTATTCCCA
>CAZCSZ010000197.1:0-3135 GCA_964501305.1 uncultured Ruminococcus sp. | reverse complement strand
GGGTAATGTGCTGACTATTCCGACTTCATCGCAAAGTACAGCTTCAACGTCGGGTGCAAAGAATACTTCGGCGTCGGGTACTTCGAGTCAGCCGTCGGGTAATAAAAGTGCTTCGTCTGCAACGACGAAAAGCTCTGCATCGGGTATATACGGCGGTGCGGCTCTTTACGAGAGCGGAAAACCGACGTATACGCAGAGCGATGCGGTTAAAGATGCATATTCTAAACTTGTCGAAAAAGAGAATGAGGGCTTGCCCGAATTTGTATCGAAATATTCGGATAGGATTGAGGCGCTTCTTTCGGGGCTTGAGAACCGTGAGCCGTTTGAATACGATTTTATAAACGACCCGATGTACAGAAACTACCGTGACCGATATATTTCTGACGGCAGGCGTGCGGCAAAAGAGGCGGCGGCGCTATCGTCGACTCTGACGGGCGGATACGGAAACAGTTACGGTACGGTGGCATCAAACGAGGCATTCGGACGTTATATGACGAAGCTGTCGGAAATCGTGCCGTCGCTGTATGAAGCGGCGCTTAAAAGGTACGACAGCGAAGGAGAGAGTATGCTTGAAAGGCTCGGACTTCTCCGTGAACTTGACGGAGATGACTATTCAAGGTATCGAGACACGGTCTCCGACAGGCAAAGTGAACTTGACTATTTGCTTGACCGTTACAAAGTGCTTTACGATGACGATTACGGTGCGTATGAGGGACTTCTTTCGCAGTGGAACCGTGATCGTGACTACGGTCGAAGCAAAGACGAATACGAGAGAGATGCTGCATACAAAGCGGAGCGTGACCGAATCGAGGATGCGTACAAAGCGGAGCGTGATCGAATCGAGGACAGCTTCAAAAACAGTGAGCTTGCGATTAAATCGGCAAACGCCGAAAGTAAAAAATCTTCAAGTACTTCGACGTCAAAGACTTCTTCTTCGTCGAAGAAATCGGAAAAGAAAACGGATATTGAGCTCGGTGAAACCGCAAGAAGGCTTGTTATGCAAGTGTCTATGATTGAACCCGACCGCAGGGGCGTTGCCGAAGACGCGATTGTGAACTCCGCCAAAAAAGCGTATAAAGAAGGCAAAATCACGACGAAAGAACTTAACTACATTAAGGGTCTGTTTTAGGAGGGACTATGGCTGAAATTATCAGAGGAAAGGTATCTCCGAGGATGGAAAACGGTGTTCTTTACTTTCATGAAGGGGACACATTTGTTTTCACCTTACACCTTGAGCTTAAAAATATGGGCGTGCCCGTACCGCCCGAAGAAATCTCGTCTGTTACTCTGCTTATAAGGGATGCAATGGGGGATGTTGTGTTCTATGAGACGGCAGAGACCAACGGCCTCGGAAGTGCCGATTTTATATTTTCGCACTCCGTATCGGCTGAATTCAAAAGAGGGAGGTACAACTACGATGTTGCAGTGAAAACGGGAGAAATGTATAACACCGTGGCATCGAGGCTGAGTTGTGTTGTTGTGTGATGACTGATGTTCAAAATATAGAAGTTGAGCTTCACGGAACGCTGACGAGGGGTATTTCGTCGGTTGTGCTTGATGAAGGTGAATTCAAAGTAACGCTTACGGACGGCAGTGTTCACTCTTTGGGCAGTCTGCTTCCCGAAAGCTCGGATATTTTTGTGAAAGACAGCTGTCTTATTCCGTCAATGAAGGCGGTTGCCGAATACTGTGAAGAAGTTTTGTCTCTCGACGGAGATACGGAAATTTGAGGAGGAGCGCATATTGAGAATAGGTAAGGATTATTTAATTTCGGCACTTGCCGATGCTTACCGTGAGGCGAGCGGGAAAACGGAAAGAGTGAAGGCTTGTGAGCTTGCGCGGTGTATTTCCTCACTTGAATACACGGCGAATACCAAAGGTTATATTCTGTGTGATTTCAACTCGGACGGCTACGCCGAGAAGCTGATTTCAAGGGGTATCGGGCAGTTTCCGAGATATGCTTTTTCCGGAAGGGATTCCGAGGATTATTTGTATCTCAAAGAAATTTCAATCGATGTACCACCGAGTGATATACCGGCATATTTCTGCAACGGGTGTTCGTCGCTTCTGTCGGTTGACGATATTATAAAGAACGCCGAGTCCATAGGTTCACGTGCGTTTGCGGGTTGTACGTCGCTTACCGAAGTTACATTCACTGCAAATCCTGGTCTTTCGATGACGTCTCCGTTTTACGGATGTACGGGTATTTTGACTATCCGTGTGCCCTGGAGCGAAGGTGATGTTACCGGTGCGCCGTGGGGAGCGACAAATGCGGAAATAATTTACGATTATACGGGGGAGAACGATGACGGTTAAGACTGTGTACAGATTTAAAAGGGCAAACGGTGGTGTTACGGTATCTCCCGTAAAGCCCGAAGGGGAATATGAGGAACTTTTCCGCCTTATTGCGGAGGAAGGGTTTGAGCTTTACGACGGTAACGGGAGATATTGCTGTATTGACACGGAACAACCCGAAAACTACACGGAGGTGCGTGAGGAGTGAGTTGGGAGATTATTTCGGGTCTTATTGTTCTGATCGGCGCTTTTATCTCGATGATGAATGTGGTTGTACGTGTGAACCGCTCGCTTGTTTCTCTTGAGAGAACGGTGCAGAATTTGATGGATTATATGGAAAAGCAGGAGAAGCGCAACGGACACTTCTATTCCATGCTGAATATACTTGATAAAAGGGTGACCGTAATCGAAAACCGTGTATTCTCTCGGAAGGACGGAAATTGCGGTGACTGAAAAGGAGATATTATGAAAGAAATTGTTAAAAGGACAGCGAGAACCTTTATACAGGCGGCACTCGGTTTTTTTGCCGCAAACTGTGTCGGGTGGCTGTCGGGTACGGAGAATTCGCCCCTGTCTGGCGAAAATGCTCTTCTTGCGCTGACGGCGGCGGCTGTTGCGAGTGGGCTTTGTGCCGTTATGAATGTGCCCACTCTTAAAAGGAAGAATGAGGTACAGTGTGAGTGCAATTGCGGCTGTGAGGGATGCTCTGCTGTTTGCTCATGTACGGCGGGCGAATTGGATAATGCAGTTGATGGCGCAAGGGATACCGAAGGCGAATTCGGTATTGTGGCGGAAGGCGGCTTTGATAATGCGGATGAAACGAACGGCGGCGCCTTTGGC
>CAZCSZ010000196.1:0-3137 GCA_964501305.1 uncultured Ruminococcus sp. | reverse complement strand
CATCCCGTTTTCAGTAAAGTAATTGACGTAACCGCCGTACTGTTCTGCCACAGAACTGATTATTATATGTCCAAGCCCGTGGTTTGACGGGTTCTTTTTTGTGGTTTTCAGCTTCCCTTTATTCACATTAACTTTTTCCCGGACCGTGTTCTTGAACATCAAAACAGCCGTTCTCTTATACGGGAAATCCTATTTTGTCCGTGCCGACACTCGACATTATATTCATAAGCGCCGTAAGAGCAACCGCCGTCTCGCAGGCAAAAACCACGGTCATTACGGAATTTGCAACGCCTATACCGTTATCCCTTTTAAAGAGCAGAAGCAACAGCTTATATACCGCAAACATTATAAAATTACACGCCACAAGATACAATATTCTTCCGCCGGCATTTGCTCCCTGTATCAACGTATCGAGCTCATCAACGAAGAAAGAAAACAGCGAAAAGGTGAAACTGCCCGTCAACATCATTACAACAATGAATGTTACCGACACGGCAACGTTTTTCCATATACTTTCCCTCGACAACAGTGTCGCATAAATAAAAGCGAACGCGAGCATTACTATCATCGGCACTATAGCAAAACCGGTCATTAATCTGTCAAACAATATTTGAACAGCGAATTGCAATGTGGGAACTGTCAGAACCCACGGCTTTTCTTTGATTTTAACACCCAGAAAACTCGCAACAAACCGGGCAAGCATGACAGTGCCCGCCATAGTTGCCGCAACTTCGATAACCGTGTTCAGCATAATTCCGTGCACCTCCGTCCGTCTGAAGCGGCTCTGCCTATCGGTAAGTGTTAGTGCGAAATAGCTCAATATCGGCAGTTCATTTCCGCAGCGCATCAGCTTTTTTTCGAAATGATTATTTCACACGCGCTTTTCTCATGATAATTATAACACCTATTGCCGCTCATGTCAAATAGTATACAAGTACACTTTACGAGCAAGCAAAAAAGTCCTGTTTCATATCCCTACTGCAGCAGGCAAAGTTACATACACTGTTTTATTCGATACAGTTTACATGATGAAAATATAAGAAAAAAGGAGGCTACTTCAACAAGAAGCGCCTTCCCTTCGCTATTTATTTGCTTTTCTTTGTTTCCTTGAGGGAACAGGGCTCTTTTGCCTGATAGGTGTTCCATCCGGAAGCAGTGCCGGCAGCTGTCCTCGCAGAAGCGAGAGCAACCTTAGCCATAAGCTTTTTCACCGTATTTTTCATTGTCAGTCTCCTTTCTTTATACTTATTTGAAAGCGTTTAAAAACGCTGTTCATTCATAGGCTTTGTACCGTGTTTTCACAAACAGAAGAATAATATCCGCAGATAAAGTATAAAAAATCCCTTTTAACTCGGCATGTTTTCCCTGAAGGAACATTCCGATAACCGATGCACCGACAAAGAGCGCTACACTTATAATTGTGCCGCTTTCGTTCATTGTCTGTAAGATATTTATTTGGATTCGGCACGGGAGCTTTCAAAAGCAACGCGACAATACCCAATAGAAAAAAGCAAAGCAAACATATATACACTCACACCCACAAAACACGACAAAGCAAGAACAGCACCGTATATCACGAGTGAAACCACCATACAGAGCCAATACCTGTCGGCGTGAAATCCACCCGTGAAGCTTCGCAGTCCTATAAATATAAGAAGGATAATCAATGTTTCGACAGTCCTTCCGAGTATCAAACCTATCACCGCCGTCAAAGCAGAACCGATAAATGAGCTCAGAAAAACTTCAAAACCGTAAACATAAATATCGGCACTTTCGGCCGGCACAATATCCGAGGAAACAAGACTTTCTTCAAACTTTTCAGATAACGTATTAAGTAACATAAAAACCGCCCTATGTTGAATCAAACGCCGAAGGTTGAAGATTGTTTTTCTATATTTTACCATTTATAGCCAACGGTTCCAGCTGACAAACAGACAAAATTGTTAATTTTTGGAACAGACAATTCGTGCAATCTGCACACAACAGACCTTTTAAGCTCCACCTCAATTGCAAATCAGTTCATCCATGCGCAGCAAGAACGGAAACAAATAGGAAGGCGGTTTCGCAAAGCCCGTCGAAGATAATATCATCTCCTGTTTCCGTCGCCGCCTTCACGCGGAGTCCTTCTCTGATTTCACTGCTTGATTCTTCAGTCCGACCGTCTTTTTTTGCGGAATTCGCTTGAAATGATACAGGTTTGGTGGTAGAATGTAATTAGATTTAAGTTAGGGGTATTGTTAATGAACAGAATTGTCGAATCGATTCGAAAGTCTCCGTTCTTTGTGAGACTTGTCGCAGTATTGCTCATCGCCGTAATTCTGTGCCTTGTTTTCTTCTTCATTGGGAAAAATGCGGGCGCGAGAATTGAACAGCAAGTTACACTCATGGTAGACAACGACTCGGGATGGAATAAGCCCAACTATGTAGAGTATAAACCTATAGTTAAGAACGAATATTCAAGACCCGGTACATATCTTTCCGAAATAAACGGAATTGTCGTTCACTATGTTGCAAATCCGGGTACAAGTGCCGAACAGAACAGAAGTTATTTTAACGGTCTTGCCCAAAGCAAAGCCACCTGGGCAAGCAGTCATTTTCTTGTAGGCCTTGAGGGTGAAGTCCTTCAGCTTATTCCTCTTGATGAGATAGCATACTGTTCAAACGAAAGAAATTCCGATACTGTCAGCATTGAGTGCTGTCATCCCGAAGAAGACGGAAAATTCACCGATGAAACGTACAGTTCGCTTGTTATGCTGACAGCTGACCTTTGTACCGAATACGGACTTAATCCACTCACGGATGTTATACGGCACTATGACGTGACCGGAAAAATGTGCCCTCTCTACTTCGTGGAACACGAGGACGAATGGAATGCATTTTTGACCGATGTTGCCGCCGGAATGACAAAATAACGCCATATGATTTAAATCCCCGCCCACGGGTTGCATTCTTTGAGGAAGCAACCGCCGGGCGGGGTTAATTTTATTCTGTTATACCTGTATCTCGAACCGCCGGAGATCATCCGTTTTCGATTTCGTCAATACAGCTGTCAACATCTTCGATTAAACTTTTTATATCATTGCATCTTTCTTCCCATTCTTCATATTGACGTGAGAAAAAGTCGGACGGTTCATCAC
>CAZCSZ010000195.1:0-3141 GCA_964501305.1 uncultured Ruminococcus sp. | reverse complement strand
CTAAATATGTTTGCAAAGACGGGCCTGTTTTTCGATGTGATGAACTTGATGAGCTTCCGAGCGAGTATTAAAGGAGAATAATATGGAAACTACAGTTAATATATTTCTTTTCGGAAAAAAATACGAAGTACCGGAGAATCTCACAATAATGACCGCAATGGAGTATGCGGGATATCAACTTGTAAGAGGTTGCGGATGCAGAAACGGTTTCTGCGGCGCATGCGCTACTGTTTACAGAATTAAAGGAGACACAGAACTCAAAGCGTGTCTTGCGTGTCAGACGAAAGTCGAGGACAACATGTACATCGCAACTCTTCCATTCTTTCCGCTTGTGAAGAAAGTATACGACATTGAGAAAATACCGTTAAGTGAAGCTGTAATGATGCAGCTTTATCCTGAAATATACTCCTGTATAGGTTGTAATGCATGCACTAAAAGCTGTACACAAGGACTTAACGTTATGCAATACATTGCATATGCACAAAGAGGCGATTTTGAGAAATGCGCCGAGGAATCTTTTGATTGTGTAATGTGCGGTGTTTGCTCTTCAAGATGCCCTGCAGGTATTTCTCATCCGCAAGTTGCGATGCTTGCAAGAAGATTAAACGGAAAATATCTTGCTCCCGAATGCGAACACCTTGAAAACCGCGTCCGTGAAATTAAAAACGGCGATTTCAAAGAGCTTATGGAAGCTTTAATGCGAAAGCCTCTTGACGAGCTCAAAGAGCTTTATAACAACAGAGAAATCGAGAAATAAGGAGAAAGGTAATATGTATTCGGAAAAATTTCAAAAATCCCTTGCGGCAGTTAAAGTCGCAAGGGAAAAGAACATAGCACTTGAACCACGCCGCATGACAGCGCAGGAAAAAGACGACTTATTGACGGCTTTTCACCCTGACTACAGAAAAGACCGTTTTAATGTGCTCAAAATCGGTCCGAATAAAGGCGAATATGTACCTTGCGAGCTTGCCGAAACACTTCAGGCACACAGCCGTATTTCAAATGAGATTATTGACCTAGAAAACCCCGATTACGAGACCGACGTTCTTATAATCGGCGGTGGCGGAGCTGGGGCTTCGGCAGCGATTGAAGCCGACAACGCCGGAGCAAATGTCATGATTGTTACCAAACTCCGTATCGGTGATGCGAATACAATGATGGCCGAGGGTGGAATACAAGCGGCAGATAAAGAAGGCGATTCACCGGCAATTCACTTTGTCGATGCCTTCGGCGGCGGCCATTTTGCCGCTAAGCGCGAACTTTTGGCAAAACTCGTTTACGATGCCCCGGAAGCTATTCAGTGGCTCAGTTCATTGGGCGTTGAGTTTGACAAGGATGCCGAAGGAACTATGATAACGACTCACGGTGGCGGAACTTCAAGAAAACGTATGCACGCCGCCAAAGACTATTCCGGCGCTGAAATAATGCGCACTCTTCGTGATGAGGTACTTAACCGTAATATACCCGTAATAGACTTTACAGCTGCAATAGAGCTTATTCTCGACGAGAACGGCAGAGCATCGGGCGCTGTTCTTATGAACATGGAAACGCACGATATTCTTGTTGCTAAAGCAAAAACAGTTATAATAGCAACAGGCGGTGCGGGACGAATGCACTATCAAGGTTTTCCCACTTCAAACCATTACGGTGCAACAGCCGACGGTCTTGTTCTCGGATACAGAGCAGGCGCAAAACTTCTGTACGCCGAAACACTTCAGTATCATCCGACAGGTGCCGCGTATCCCGAACAGATATTCGGAGCACTTGTAACCGAAAAAGTGCGGTCTCTCGGTGCTAAACTCGTTAACGCAAAGGGTGAAGTGTTTATGCACCCGCTTGAAACGAGAGACGTTGCCGCCGCATCTATTATAAGAGAATGCGACAGCAGAAATAACGGTGTCGATACCGGCACTGGTAAAGGCGTGTGGCTCGATACTCCGATGATTGAAAAAATCGGCGGCGAAGGGACTATCGAAAAGAGAATTCCCGCAATGATGAGAATGTTTGAAAAGTACGGCATCGATATACGGCGTGAACCAATCCTCGTATATCCGACACTCCATTACCAAAACGGCGGTCTTGATATAAATATTGACGGAATGACGCCTAATGTAGAGAATCTGTTTGTGGCCGGTGAAGCTGTAGGCGGTATTCACGGCAAAAACCGTCTTATGGGCAACTCGCTGCTTGACATCATTGTTTTCGGTAGAAACGCTGGTAAAAACGCAGCATCAACAGCAGTAAATACGGTAGTAGGCAAGCTTTCCCTCGACCATGTACAAAAATTCGAGAAAGAAATTACCGATGCAGGCATAGAAAGCGATACTGTATCACCCAAACTTCTTCCAAATTACACAAAGCAGAAGAACATTTAAGGAGAATATCATGGACTTTTCAATGATAACCGACTTTTTAGAAGCACTTACAATTTTTTGCTTCGGACTTTCATGGCCTATTTCAATAAGAAAGTCATTAATTTCAAAAACCGCAAAAGGCAAAAGCCTGTTTTTTGAGGTATTTCTGCTGATAGGATATGCATTCGGGATAGCAAGAAAAATCATACAGATTATTGAGCTCGATTCAAGCGGCTTTTTGTTCTACCTCAGCTTTTTCTTCTATATTCTTAACTTTATTGAAATATCAATAGATGTACTTCTATATTTCAGAAACGTTAAACTCGATGAATTAAGAGAAAATCAAGACAATCAAATTTAAGCAATAATTACCGAAGTAATGGCGGGGAAGTGTAATGCATATTATTAACCGAGCGGATTATCCGCAATTAGGTTAAGAAGGTAATTACACAATGAAATTAAGTCGTTATAAAGAAAGATGTGAGGAACTTGCCGTATATCTGATTGAGAATAAATCAACAGTCAGAGAAACGGCGGTACAATTCGGAATAAGCAAATCAACAGTACATAAGGATATATCCGAGAGACTCCAAAAAATCAATATTCCTTTATACCGTAAAGCTCAAACAGTTCTTAATATCAATAAAGAAGAACGCCATATACGCGGCGGAATGGCAACCAAAAGAAAATACGCATCTCTTAAATCAAAACAGTAAGAATAATTACAGCGGAATAGTATTTTATCGTGTGCAATGCAGTAGCAAAGAGTATAAATGTACAGTTAAAC
>CAZCSZ010000194.1:0-3147 GCA_964501305.1 uncultured Ruminococcus sp. | reverse complement strand
GTTTTCGGTTGAGCCTTTTACAAAAGGCTCATGGGGTACGGGGCGAAGCCCCGCTATGCCTGAGGGCGAAGCTTCGCAAGAGATTCGTAAATTATCAACGCATTTCGCCTTCGCATATACTGTCATTAAAACTGTTTATGAGGTGCGGCTATGAGCTTTGAGGAAAGCTATTGTGTGAAGCTTGTATCGGCTCGGACCGTAGACTTTTGCCTTGCAAAGGTTGATGCGAAGGGCTCTGAAGTGCTTGAATGGATACTTAAAAACAGCCGTTATACCGTTATGAATATATTCTTCGACAAAGGCGGATGGTATATTGCCCTTTGCAAGGGGGATTGGAGCAACTTGCCGTCGGGGCTTAACTGTCGCAAAGAGATTAAGGGGGCTGTTCTGTACCGTTTTGTATCCTTCGGAGCTGCTTGCTTTGGGGCGCTCGGCAAGGTGTTTCTTGCGGCTGAAAGGAGCAATACCGAAATACTTGCCGTATCGCAAAGCGACATTGGGATTTCGGTTTGTGCGAGGGGGAATCTGCCTTGTTTTGAGAGGCAAATCGAAGCCTACGGTTCTGCTTATTAGAAAAAGCGGTGAGCAACCGACAGCTTTCAACGGGTGTTTCGTGACAAGCGGGAATATATTCCGGTTTTTCGTTTTACTCTTCGGAATAACTTCGGGGATTTCGGAATACACTTTTTCAAGAGGTGATTTTTTGTGACTTACCGATTTGGAAATATTCCCGTAACGATATATAAGACAAATGCAGAAAATGCTGGCGATTGCAATGACAGAACGGTAAATGTCCTTGCCGTAATGGGTTTTGCCGTTGTCTGTTTGCTTTTTGCGTCAACGGTGAGGGGGTCTTGCGGGACACTTGAAGTGCGAAATTATACAATTGCGGAAAATGAAGATGCCCTCAGCGTGTCGGCGATATCGGAGAGCGGAGACGGGGGTTCTCTTAAAGAACATATTGAAGAGAGGCTTTGTGATATTTCTCCTGCCGATGTAATAGAGGAACCCTTCACGGGGATATTCACATTCGGCGGTGACAAATGAAGAACATATGTAAAGTATGCGGCAAAAGGCGAACGGCTGTCTTTGGCAGAGTACTGTCAGCCGTAATTGCGGTGCTTGCTCTGTCTCTTGCCGTATACATATTGCGCGGAACATCCTATGCACTTCTTTTTCTCATGTCGGCGTTTATTCATGAGGCGGGGCATATGGTTGCGGCAAAACTGTTCAATGTAAGGAGAGTCAGACTGGACGATGTATTCTCCCTGTCGGTAAGATATGATTTTTCGGGCAGCACTTTTTTTGCCGAGGCGGCAGTGAGTGCGGCGGGAGCGCTGTTTAATGTCATTGCGTGCATTCTGTGTTTTGCACTCGGAAAGGCCGCAACTTTAAACGGGGTGTTCTTCGTCTTCTCAAACTCCGCTCTTGCCATGTTCAATCTAATGCCGATTTCGCCGCTTGATGGTTTCGGAATAATCACATCACTGATGTCGGAAATATTCCCGCCCAATACGGTATCGCTGATTGCCAAGACCGTTTCCGTCACCTTTTCTCTTGCCTTCTTTCTTCTTACCGTATATATTCAGCTGAAAGTCGGCGCAAGTTTGTCGCTTGCCGTTCTCTCCGTGCTTTTGTGCCTTAACATTATCGGAAAAGAGAAGGGCGGTTCGGGAAAACGGACGTAAAAACAGAACGAAAGGAGGACATAAAAAAGGTCTCGGTTTTCCGAGACCTTTTTGGAGCTGATAGTCGGACTCGAACCGACGACCTGTTGATTACGAATCAACTGCTCTACCAACTGAGCCATATCAGCATTCAGCTCAAACAGTATACTACAATTTTGCCTTGATGTCAAGCACTTTTTGAGCCTTTCGCAAAAAACAGCGGAAAAATCAGCAGGGTACGGTACAAACGTCGCTTTGAACTGTAAAGCGGAGGGTAAAGTACATTAAAAGTGTAAGGCGGACAAGTCTGTGCGTGCGGTATAACGGCAGGTGCGAATTTTTCCGACGTTTGTTACCGCCAAAGACGGTATTATCAGCCGTCATAAATCCACGGCAGTCCGTATGAATCGTAAACGGTAATTCCCGTCGGCAAGAAGAAGGCGTTCCACGGGTCAACGGCATCCTCGCCGTCGTTGCTCACCTTCATTGTCGGCGAATATTTTCCTCTAAAGCATGAGATATGAACATGTGAGCCCACGGCATAACCTGCCGTTCCCATTTCATAAAAGTACTGCCCTTGAAGAATAATCTCCCCGACGTATATATCGGAAATATCGTTGTCGTGCATGAAGAGGCAGGTCATATAGTCAAATGAACCGTCGGCAAACAGAACCTCCGCCAGACTTTCAACCCAAACTACATTACCGCAGCTTTCGTTTACAGCCACAACTCGGCAAGTAAACGGAGCGGCAACGGACTCATTGCCCTTGACTTGCATATCTATTGCGTTCTGGACTTGATGCGAGTAAATATCGAACGGCTTTTGAGTTATCAAAAGATTGTCTCCGGGGTACATTGCCTTCTCTCCGAAGGCGGCAATCGCCGAACCCCATGTATCGAATTTCCATTTGCAAATACAGCCGTCCTCGTTTGTACCATCGCACAGAAAAACACTGTCTCCGTTTATACTGTCCGTGCGACATGCGAGGTGTTTTGTTTCGTCGGTTGAAAGGACTATATACGATGTGCTGTCACTGTCGCCCGTATCTCTTATGTAGAAGGTCGCAAAGTGTACGGAATCTACTCCGAAAAGCGCAACCGACCCGTCGTCCGTATTATATCCGACAGCTCTGCTGTATCCGCCTCTGCTGCATGCGGCATAGAGGACATACGAACCGTCTTCGCTCATCACAAGTCTGAAACGCTGGGTGACATCCTCCGTTTTTTGCCATACCGTTATGCGAACGCCTTCGTAATCCGTGTCCGCACCGTCCGCATCGACGTTAAAACACATACCGTTTTCGACTGTGATTGTGTAGTATCCGTCGTCAAGCGTTCTGTACTTTGAATTATCGGAAAAGTACTTGATTTCTTCGGGACTCTCACCGTTTTCGACTCTGGCGTTAGCCTCTCTGAGCGTATCGCACTTGCGGTTTCCGAAAACGGATGAGGTATTGATTTTTTGCGTGTTCTGAGAGGG
>CAZCSZ010000193.1:0-3152 GCA_964501305.1 uncultured Ruminococcus sp. | reverse complement strand
GATAATATCTTCACTCTCGAAAAACGAGCATTACCGCAACAATTATCTCAAATTGCCTGCGGCAAAGGCGATAAGATACGAGGGCGATACCGTAATATCCGCAGACGGACTTGATGAGTTATACGAGCTGTTAAGAGAGGAAATAGCGCAGCTTGATTTCGCTGAGTGGCACAACTACTTAACCGACGGACAATGGATAGACCCCGATGCGATTCTGAGAATTGTCACAGACGAAAGCTCGCCTGCTGAAATCACAATTCCTTTCGGAAAAGCACAAGCGCCGAAAACTTACGAAAAACTTGTCTGTGAATACCTAATCGATATCGACAACGCAAAAGAGAAACTGAGTATTATAAAAGATTTAAAGGAATACTGTGAGAAAAACGGAATTGACGTTAAAAGCGAGTATTTATATGTTTACGCCGACGGATTTATTTTCGAAGACGGCGGGTTTGTAACGCATTACCTTTCACTTGATTTCGACAAGTATTATGATTATGAACCCGAAGAAACCTTTGAAACCGGTGAGGTTTGTTCCGATGAAAACGGAACTGTAACTGCCGTTGTTGACGCCGAAGAGACGGAACAGTCTTACTATTACATCGATACCGATGAGTTTGTGTCGCTTGCCGAAAAAGCACTTGAAGGTGAAGTAACTTCGGATATGTTCATGCGTGTTTACGTATCGGTTGATATAACAGATGAAAACGGCAAGGACATATTTGAACCGTTTGCGTGTTACATGCCGATGAGTGAAGAACTTAAAGATTTGTTTATCTCATAAACAAAAATCGGTTGTGATAGTCGGTATGGGTGATTTGCGGCGTTTTTTGTACAGAATGTAAATTTATCGGATTATTGCTTGTATTTTTGCCCGTTTTGTTTTAACATATATAAATAAAGCTCTGCGGAGGAATATACAAATGAAGCAATTTTTTGCCGATAACGGCTCTGCCGTGAAGAAACTGTTTTTAAATCAGTTCGGCGCTATAGTGTTCGGACTTATGATAGTAATGCTTTCCGTGATGACCGAACAGCCCGTTGTGGCGTGGCTCACCGCCTTTGTGTCCGTGTTTTTCTATCTTTACCTTATATTCCTCACCGTGTGGGAAAAGGGTGCAAGTGACATATTGAAGGTGCAGGGCGGAAGACTTTCGCCGAGAGCAAATGAAGGACTTAAAATCGGTATTGCGGTAAACATTCCGGTTGCCTTCTTTGCCGTTGTATATTCGATTTGCATTCTGCTTGCACTGTTCGCAAATGCGGGCTCATCTGTCATCGTTGCCAATACGGCATCGGTTTCGTCGGTTATAACGAGAATACTCTCGGCACCTTATATTTCACTGTTCAATGTTCTTTTGCCCGACAGCGGAAATCACCCTGTTTGGACTTTAGTATTCTGGCTTTTGACACCGATACCCGCGGCGTTTGTTTCATGGTTCGGATACCGTGTCGGTTACAGCGGAAAATATGTGCCCGCATCGTTCAGACAGAAGAAAAAATAATCATCACGCAAAAGACCCGACCGCATAATGCGGTCGGGTCTTGAAGGTATGGAACACAAACACAAAAGGGCTCTTTCGAAGCCCTTTGTGTTTTTCGTTAAATAAGCTCTTTAACCTTGGCACTCTTACCGACTCTGTCTCTGAGATAGTAGAGTTTAGCACGTCTGATTTTACCGCGTCTTACTACTTCTACCTTAGAAACATGGGGGGAGTGAAGAGGGAAGGTTTTTTCAACACCGCAACCGTAAGCTACACGGCGAACCGTAAATGTTTCGGAAATTCCGCCGCCGTGCTTTCCGATAACAGTACCTTCGAAAAGCTGAATTCTTTCACGTGCTCCCTCTTTGATGAGGTTGTGAACTCTTACGGTGTCACCTATATTGAAAGGTGTAACATCCGTCTTTAATTGCTCATTAACAAAAGCGTCGATTTTTGTGTTCATTGTCGACTCCTCCTTCGTAATCATAGAGCGTTCATACTGAGCCGCAGAGGACCGCTCCGTTCTATGTGAAAACCACATGCCTAAATACTATACCATATCTTTTTGGCAAAATCAATACCTAAACCGATTTTTCCTAAAATTTTTTTGCCATATTAAATTGTTAATTTTTAAATAATTTTTTGAAAAGTATTGAAATAATTAAGTTGCATGATATAATTTAATTGGTAATGATATTATTCGCATCGTGCGATGTAATAAACCGGATGCTTGCGGCGTATCATGCATTTGAATAAGGAGAGGACTATTATGAAGAAACGGATTTTGAGTTTGGTTCTTGCGCTGTGTACCGTACTTGCTTTTATGCCGACGGTGCAGTTTACAAAAGCGGCTGAGACAACTGTTGTTGCGAGCGGCACATGCGGGGCAACAGAAAGCGACAATGTAACATGGAAGCTTTCGTCCGACGGTACTATGACTATAAGCGGATGCGGGAAATGAAGGATTTTAAAACAATCTATGACGAACCCGAACTAATCCATGATGACTGTCCGTGGAAAGATTATATCGGCAGTATCAAAGCTGTGGTAATCGGTGACGGCGTAACGAGAATCGGCGACTATTCGTTTTATATTTGTCCTAACCTGACAAGCATAATTTTCGGCAAAGATATAACCGAGATAGGTTATGGCGCATTTTGGGGCTGCAATGGCTTAAATAATGTAGATATTCCCGACGGAGTAACAACAATTGAAAGCTATGCTTTCAAAGAGTGCTCAAACTTTACGGAGGTTGTCATTCCGAACAGCGTGACAAGTATCAAAGAAGGTGTATTTTCTTATTGCAATAATCTCGAAGCTGTTGCAATTGGATGCAATGCACAAAGAATCGATCAATATGCATTCGGTCATTGCACAGCGCTTGCAAACATCTTAATCCCGGACAATGTTAAAAGTATTGGGATGTTTGCGTTTTATGACTGCGCAGCCCTTGAAACTGTTGTCATCCCGGACGGTGTTTCGGTTGTCGGCGAAAAAGCGTTTGAAGAATGCACGTCTCTTAAGACCTTGATTTTCAAAGGTGATGTGGCGAAAATAGAGAATAATGTATTTTACAAATGCAGTAGTCTAACTGATATATACTTTTTCGGTGATGTAACTAGAATCAAATCCAGCGCATTTGCGAATTGCAATAATCTTTCGAAAATA
>CAZCSZ010000192.1:0-3196 GCA_964501305.1 uncultured Ruminococcus sp. | reverse complement strand
AGTTTTCACTTGAGACCTTTCCAAAAAGGCTCATGGGGTACGGGGAGAAATCCCGATGTGTCTGAGGGAAAGCACCACGGGGATACATGGCAAAATCCCGATGTGTCTGAGAGTAACACCTCACAGGGGGCATGGGGCAAAACTCGATGTGCTGATATAAAGAAACGGCGTTATTATTTCTGCTTTCTCTCAAGAGCTGTGATTTTATCTATTCTGTTTTGGTGCCTGCCGCCTTCAAATTCGGTGTTCAAGAATAGGTCAACCATATCGTTTGCAAGACCGGGGCCGACAACCCTTCCTCCGAGGCAGAGTACGTTTGCATTGTTGTGCGCTCTTGTAAACCTTGCACTGAAGGTATCCGAACAGCAAGCGGCACGTATACCGTTTATTTTGTTTGCGGCTATGCTGATCCCAATGCCGGTTCCGCATATAAGAACGGCTAAGCGGCAATTACCGCTTATAACGGCGTTGCAGGCTTTTTCGGCATAATCGGGATAGTCGCAACTTTCTTTGTTGAACGTTCCAAAGTCTATATACTCGATTTCCTTTTCTTTAAGATGAGAAATAATATGATTTTTGAGTTCAAAGCCGCCGTGGTCACAGGCTATAGCTATAATGTCGGTATTTTTCATAATCTACTCCTTTTATGATTTTGACTGTTTGAGTTTTTCTTCACGTTCGCGTTCTGCTTGAGGCTTTTTTAAATACATGGGGGACAAATTCAAATAATTCAAGGCGTTTCTCTCGCTGTCGTTTGCTTCAAAATATTTTCTTTCGCCGAGAAAAGCCGCTCCGACAGCATTTTGATATTTGAGCAGGGGAGGCGATATTGAAACCGACGGGGGATTAAGTGAAATTACGGAATCGGCACCGTCGCCGGTCAGATATATCTTTTCCGTGCTGTATTCCGAAAGGATTTCACAGAGTTTTGAAGCGTCTAGGGTGCAATCGTTCAAAAGACGTGTAATACTTCCGCCTTCACTTCTGAACAGGGCACAGTACACAGTCCCTCGCCTTGCATTTATAACGGGACATATAACGGCGCTTATTCCTTTGAAGTTTTCAGCCATGGCTTCAAGCGTCGAAACGCCGATGCACGGTGTATTGTTACAAATGGCAAGTCCTTTTACCGTAGCCGCTCCTATTCTGACTCCTGTGAAAGATCCGGGGCCCGCCGAAAGAACAAATAGGTCTATATCGGCTACGGACATGGAAAGAGTTTTTAGCACTGATTCCACCATCGGCAGAAGTGTTGTGCTGTGGGTGTTGCCTGAGTTCAGTGTATAGTCGGCAAGAACTTTTTCGTTTTCGGTGAGCGCTACTGCGGCAACTCCTGCCGTGCTGTCGATTGCAAGTACTTTCATTTTCTGTCTCCGTTTAACTGTATGTTACGGTTATACACCTTTCGTTTTCTCCCGTTTTTTCTATCTCAACTTCAATAAATCCGTCGGGTTCGGGTTCGTTCAGATATTCGCTCCACTCGATTATACAGTGGCCGTTTTCCGAATACTCCGAAAACCCGATTTCCGAGAGGTCACATTCTTCGCCCAATCTGTAAAGGTCAAAATGATATAACGGTATATTTGAACTTCTGTATTCGTTAACAACGGTAAATGAAGGACTCTTAACCTTTGATTTGGGAGACAGAACAGATGCAAAACCTCTTGTAAATGCCGTTTTACCCGCACCGAGCGACCCTTTCAGCATTACAAAGAACAATTCATTAGGCCTGGTTTTTATAAGTTCACTTGCGAGTGCTGCACCTATTGTTTCCGTGTCGGTGTCACTTCGGGAGACAAACTGCTTTTTATTCATAACTTTCACCTTAACTAAGATTAAAGGCAGGTTCCGAAATTCAAAACCTGCCAATGGCCCGTCCTGAGGGATTCAAACCCTCGGCCTACGGAATCGGAATCCGGTACTCTATTCGCTGAGCTAAGGACGGATTACCTATATAATATACCACATGACAAGGTAAAAATCAAGCATAACAAGCAAAAAATATACGTTTTCATATTGACAAATCGGAAAATAGGAATATAATATAACCGACGTTACATAACGGTCATTACAGAACATTTGAAGTCAAACTGTCAATGATTTCAAAATTTATGTCTGCGTGCTTGAATTATCGGCGGAATACGGTGTATATGAATTTCTAATCAAATCGTCTTTGACTTTGCCTGATGTACAGATATACGCTGCAGCGAACTGCTTGAAAATGCGCACTCACCGCTCTTTCTGCCTGCTTGTGATATGTCTGAAGAACGGCATACGAAGACACAGTTTTATGATGGACTGAATACTCGGTATTACGCAGACGTGATTAACCGATATTATTTGCCGCGTCGGAAAGTATGTCAAAAACGTTCAATTTAAAAATAATTCGAGGAAATACGTAATGAAATACAGCAAAACAGTAACATTAAAGAACGGGAAGAACTGCTGCCTTAGAAGCGGGACGGGACGGGATGCACAGGCTCTGTGTGATATAATGGTGCTCACTCACGGCGAAACCGACTATCTTCTGTCTTATCCCGATGAGTACGATTTTACCGTTGAATCGGAAAGTGCATACCTTAAAGACAAGAGTGAGAGTGAAAACGAAGTCGAAATTCTTGCCGTTGTCGACGGATGTATTGTCGGAACAGCAGGTGTTGATATTATCGGAAAGAAATTCAAACTATGCCACCGTGCCGAATTCGGAGTGTGCGTTATCAAGGATTTTTGGGGACTCGGCATAGGAAAAGCACTTACCGAGGCATGCATTGAATGTGCGAGAAACGCTGGATATTTGCAACTTGAATTGACCGTGGTTTCGGAAAACAGTTCTGCTATTGAACTGTACCGTAAATTGGGCTTTGCTGAATTCGGACGAAATCCGAAGGGATTCAAATCGAAATATACGGGATATCAAGAACTTGTTTATATGAGTCTCGAACTGTAACGGAAGGTAAAGTATGAAAGCAGATGCCATTGTATACACTTCACGAAGCGGATTTACAAAGAAGTATGCCGAAATGCTCGGCGAAATGTTGAATCTGCCTGCTTATTCTCTTAAAGACAGCGCATCGGATATTTCACGGAAAGCCGAGATTATATATTTAGGTTGGCTTTTTGCAAATTGCGTTAAGGACTTTTCGAAGGCGCGAAAACGTTATAATATATGTGCTGTTTGCGGTGTCGGCCTCTGTGA
>CAZCSZ010000191.1:0-3196 GCA_964501305.1 uncultured Ruminococcus sp. | reverse complement strand
ATATTATATATTATAAATAACGAAATGTCAACATTATTGGGAAACTGAACGATATCAAAAATTAAAAAAAGACGAAAAACACTTTACTTTAACCGAAAAAAGTGGTATTATATTTCCGTGAGTTCGCAAAATCCTCACATTCGAAGCACGCAAGTTGCCGAAAAATCAAAACTACGGAGAGAATCATGAAAAAGCCTAAGTTCACACGGAGTGGTGTAACCTTTTTAACCCGTTCCGCAATAATTGCCGCATCATATACGGCACTCACACTTATATTCTCGTTCAGTGCATCGGGCGCAATACAAGTGCGCTTTTCCGAGGCGCTGTGCATCCTTCCCTTCTTCACGCCGAGTGCTATACCCGGACTCACGGTGGGGTGTCTTATTTCAAATATACTGACTGGCGGTGCACCGTGGGATATAGTATTCGGCACAGCTGCAACGTGTATAGGCGCAATTCTGTCATACCTTGTTTCATATGCACCGAAAAAATTCAGGTATGCGACCTGTATACCGCCTATCGCGTTAAATACACTTATAATACCGCAGATACTTAAAAGAGTATACGGCATGAAAGAGGCTTTGGCGTTTCTTACCCTCACAGTCGGTCTCGGAGAGACGGTTTCGGTAGGTGTTCTCGGAGGTATTCTTTTCACATTTCTATATAGGAATAAATCAAAGCTTTTTGTATGACCGCATTTTAAAGGCTACACCGGCTTTCACACCGACAAGCCACAAGCATCCTCATGCCACGTTGTCTTTGAATCAAATTGAAATCACAAATCGGGCGCCCGTTTGGGCGCCCGATTTTTCCGCTCTTTTTTGTGTTCGTAAAAGCACATACAGCGCTGCCGTTAAAGAGCATGCTTTAATCAGTCGACAACTTCTATATGCGTTCCGTCAAAAATATCGGTGTTATCTATCCTGCAAACCTCGGTTTTCATCATTTCATCGTAAACGGTATTGGCTTTTCTTCCGTCGACAATTATTTCGCGGTGTCCTTTCCCTCTATTGCTGTATTCAATTACTATAGGATGACCCTTAACCTTCATTTCGAGCGTGGCATGAGTACAGGGCATAAAGGCGGGCGTCTGTATTTTAAGTCCGTCTAACGTAGGTTCCGCTCCGAATCCGTATTTAATAAGTTCCTTTACGAATACAGTGCCGCTTCCCGTATACCAGTCTCCCATTGAAACTCCGTCAATGCAAAGTGAATCGTTGTGACAGTATGAATTCGGCATAACAAAAGAAGTCATAGTACAGTTATCATGAGTAACGACAATAGATTTTTCAATTTCCTCCCATGCACGGCGACTTTCACCTATTAAAAACATAGCCATTATGCCGAACATCGAAGCGTGAACATAAGCACAGCAATTCTCATAAGTACCTTCCGTAATTGTCGAGAGCCTGCCTATTTGAGGCCTGTAATCTATCGTAAAAGGCGCGCTGAATGTCTTGAGACCGTATTTAGAGGTTACGGCATCAAAGCACTCAAGAAGGCTCTTCTTGCCCTCAGGAGCACTATTTATAATGCCTGATATAGCCCAAAATGAATTTGCAGTGAGTGAATAACGGTCAACACCGTCGCAGTCACAGTGTGAGCCGACTTTATAACTCATCTTGTCACCCCAACCGTGAATTACTCTGAAACTTCCGTCTTTTTCTTCAAGTGCCCATTTTATAAGACCGTCGCCGACACTTTTGCGAAGCGCAGTGTAATGCTCCGCCTTCTCTGACAATCCGAGCTTGTTACAGAGCTTAGACAGCTCATCAAGATTCTGATAGAACTGAAGGGTTGTCATTACCGATACACCGTCTCCGAAATCACGTCCTTCATCAGTGGTTTTTCCAAGGCCGTCAAGAGCATCGTTCCAATCCCCGTACAAAGCTCTCATGCAGTTAGTCTTGTTGTCGAGATTGCTCTCCAAAAACTCGGCAATAAGAAGGATATGGTCAAGAACGCTGTCACGCCTTCCGCTCTTCTCAACTGTTCCGTCAGTTTCGGAAATAACATGGTAGTAACCGCATATTTCATCCAAAATCGAATAATCGCCCGTATGACAAATGTAAGTGTATACCGTAGAAATTATCCATACACCTTGGTCAATATACATACGAAGATCAAACTCCGGAAGTGACTTCTCGTCATGAGGTACGGAAAATTGTCTCGGTGCTCTTCCGTTGTCCATTATATAGTTCATGGCAACAAGGATTTTTTCACGGCTCTTGGCGCTGTCCCACATAAGAGAGCCTTCAAGCTGTTGGAAAACATCCCTTATACCGATATGCGGCCCCGCATAATTCTTTCCGAGTGCACAGAACGAAACTTGCTTTTGGACGTTGCGAACAAATTTATTGAACACCTGCGGGGTTGTTCTTGTGAATGTAAGGTCATCGAATTTAACCTTCATATTGTCGAATATCTCGGCATCTTCGTTTTCCCATTCTATAATTGCCTTATCTGTGCTTTCGAAATCCGAGACGGCGCCGAGTGCGCGAATTGCGCTGTCCATACCGTGACACACGTGAAGTTCGTATTCAACAGCGCAGCTGCCATGAGGTTCAAGCTCAAAATGCAGTATTTCGGATGCTATCGGCAAATCGGTTGTATTTACAAACGGTACTTCTCTTTCGAAAAATCCCGTCCTGAGCGATTCCGCATTTGCTACGGTTCTTCCCTTGAATGTGCAAAAATCGTTTCTTGAAACCGTAGAGGATTTCTTCAAAATCTTACCTGACGAAACAAGCGGATTTATGACGAGACAGTCTTCTTTGCCGTTGCGGCTCCAAAGTATATAGTTTTCGCCCTCTTTTTTCGCAAATTTACTCATTCTGTCCCAGAAGTTCTCACTCTCATTGAAGCGAAGAAGAGCTTCGAAGAAAGAAGTCAAATATATTTTCTCCGTCCCATCGGTTTTGTTTTTGGCACATACCGAAAAATGGATGGTTTTCTCTTTGGTTACGTTCATTCTGACCGCAAATGTAACATTTGCCGTATCCGCAATGTAATAAACGCATCTGAGCGAGAAAACAACGTAACGGTTGACACTTGAAGGTTCAATTAACTGACGTGCTCCGCCTAAAATCGAAATAGGAATAAATCCGTCCTTATCTTCAATTCCTCCAAAGAAGTTTATAACGGGTTCCTCCCCGTAGTTTGCGGTTTTAAAGACAGTGAACAGAGAGTCACATGC
>CAZCSZ010000190.1:0-3232 GCA_964501305.1 uncultured Ruminococcus sp. | reverse complement strand
GACAGCAGGCGTTAAATGTTCTGTTTGCGGAGATATTCTTACAGCACCCACAACAATTGACGCTCTCGGTCACACCGAAGTTGCTATCCCCGCAGTTGACGCTACATGTACAACAGCAGGTTCGACAGCAGGCGTTAAATGTTCTGTTTGCGGAGATATTCTTACAGCACCCACAACAATTGACGCTCTCGGCCACACGGCTAAGACAACAAACGGCAACGTAAGACACTACATCGTTACGGTTCCAACAACCGAAACAGCAGGTCTTGTAGCTAAGAAGTGTACAGTTTGCGGCGAATACTTCGACGAAGCTGAACTTCCCGCAGTTGAAGAATACAAAGTAACTATTGACAATGCAACGGTAGCTGCAGGCGAAACAACAACAGTAGGTATTTACCTCGATGTTCCCGCTACAGGTACATTCGCATTTGCCGCATCTCCTTACTGGAGTGAAGACCTTGTAGTTTCTGCTCGCGAAGGCTCGATAGCATGGAATGACTTGGATTGGACTTGGTCTGGATCGCCTGTTGCTTGGAAAACAATTACCGCTAAAAATGCAGCAGCCGGCATCACATTTGATTACACAGGCCTCGATGCAGGTGTTCTCTATGTAGCAGGCGAAGACATCACAACTGTTCAGTACGGTGACGGTTATGTTGCTTACTTCGACATTACAGTTCCTGCAACAGCGTCCGGTGAATACAGATTCGGTGTTGTTCTTAACGATACTTATGCAACAGCAGCTCCCAACACAACGGCAGTTTACACATATGAAACAGCTCAGTACGTTGAGGCTACTATCACAGTAACTGCTTGTGAACATACAAACACACATCAGGAAACAGTTACAGCTTCCACATGTACAGTTGCCGGCTCGGCTAATGTAATATGCGATGATTGCGGCGAAATAGTTGACACAGTTGAACTTGAACTCGCAAATCACGCTCCCGTAACAGTTGAAGGCTACGCTGCAACATGTACAGAAGACGGCCTTACAGACGGTACAAAGTGTGAAAACTGCGGTTTGATTATCGATGCACAGCAGACAATCCCCGCTAGCGGACACGACTACGGTGATTGGACAATCGTAAGAGCAGCTACAATCAGCGCTGCAGGTTGGAGAGAAAAGACATGTTCAGAATGTCAAGATGTAGTTGGTGAAGAAATTCCTCAGCTTACAGATATGCGTCTCAACCTGAGACCTGAATGGGGTTACTATGCAAATGCTGCAGAGTGCTCCGTTGATAACGATGCAAGAGTGATCAATGTCGTTTCAAAGAAGAATGCTCCTACTGTTGACTTCAGACTTCTCAACAGCATCGAAACATTCACATTCTCAGTTGATTCCGAAGATATAACAGTTAAACTTGCTAACGGTACAAAACTTGATGCAGGCGATACGTCCAAGGTTGTTAAGTACTTCGAAGCTGACGTTGTTAACGGTTATAATCAGAGCTACGTTCTCCACGTTGACTACAAGGGCTTCGAATGCGATTACACAGTAAACGTTCAGTTCGTTTACGGTCCCGCATGTGAAGGTGTTGAACCCGGTTACTTTGCAGCGTCCGCAGGATTTGCAGAAGATGATGACCACGTAATTAACGTTGTATCTAAACCCGGCGCATCCGAAGTTGACTTCAGACTTCTCAATATGGCTAAGGGTTCGTATCCAACTCTCGGCGGCGCATCCGCTGCTTGTGTATTCCAGCGGGATACCACAACTCAGGAATATGTCAACGTAACTGAAAACGGCGGCGAGACACAGACACAGTGGAAGTACTTCCGTACGTACAGAAAGAACGGCACAAGCCAGACATTCGATATCAATGTTCATCTTGTTGACGGCACACTCGAAAATTACACAGTACACGTTGAGTTTGCTGACTGATTAAGAGTTAGCAGCTAACGCTAATTAAATTACGGCGTCCCGCTCGAGAGAGCGGGACGCTTTTTAGTTTAAGGTTGTCGCTTTAATATGTTTGTTTAATATATTTTTGCTTGATTGTCCGACTTTGTCTGAAACTTTTCTCTCACTTTAAATCGGAGCTTTAAAGAGGGAGATATTCCTTTGTTTGAGGACATTATGACTGTCTTAATATAAACTCTTTTGTTTATTCTGTGGGGGCGTTTCTGATTACAATGTGTATGTTCGATATCAGTGGTGACGGGTCCTCGGATTTGTCTTCGGCTTGATGAATCTAAATTGTTCAAAAGACTTGAAATACGGGGAAATATGTGTTAAAATGATAAAGTGGAATTTGATGCATTTGTCACAATAGATGACTGTACCGAAATCACTGTTAAAACGGCGGAGGTGTTCATTTGAAAATAGCTCATGTAATAGGCAAAATGAAGAATGCCGGCGTTGAGGCTGTTGTGTTTAATTATCTTTCGAATATAAATGATGAGGATTTTTCCTTCGATATTCTATACGATGCCGATTCAACAGCACAACCTCCGAAAGATCTTATTGATAAAGGTATCACTTTTATTGAAATTCCGCCGTATCAAAAGCTTAACGAATACATAAAGAAAGTCGGTGAAATATGCCGTGAGAATGGGTATGATGCAATTCATGTACATATGAATTCTCTGTCCGTCTTTGCGCTATATGCAGCAAAAAAAGCGGGCGTTCCGTATAGAATATGTCACAACCACACGACAAGCTCTAAATATGAACTTGCAAAAAGTGCTCTCAAGACGGCACTTCGTCCGTTTAATCCGATTTTTGCGACATCGTATGCCGCATGCGGCGAAAAAGCGGCACGCTGGATGTTTGGAAACAAGCGCTTTGAAAACGGGCTTGTTAAGGTGATTAACAATGCAATTGATACTGACCGTTTCGCTTTTTCAAAGGAAGGCAGAATTTTTATACGCAATATGCACGGAATATCCGACGATGCTTTTGTTATAGGAAACATTGGCAGGTTTGTTGCTCAAAAAAATCATATGTTTCTTATTGATATTTTCCGTGATTTTCTCAAGGTTAATCCAAACTCGGTTCTTCTGCTTCTCGGCGGCGGCGAAGGCATTGAAAATGTCCGATTGAAAGTTTCCCAATACGGAATAACGGATAAAGTGATATTTGCGGGGACAACAAATGACAGTGCGCCTTATTACAGCGCTATGGACGTGTTTTGTCTGCCTTCTATTTACGAGGGATTGCCTGTTGTTGCGCTTGAGGCGCAGGCGGCAGGACTGCCTTGTCTTATTTCAGATAAAGTAACAGCGG
>CAZCSZ010000189.1:0-3240 GCA_964501305.1 uncultured Ruminococcus sp. | reverse complement strand
CTGTAAAAGAGGTTTGTCAAGACCGTATTTTTCCGCAAGAGCCGCCTGAGCCGCCGCACTTATGGATTTTTCGGCAACGAACGGTCCACCCGGAACCAAATTCATCAAAAAGAATGTTATCGTAGCAACAACGAAAATACTGACTATTCCCATTGCCACACGCTTGATAATGTACTTACCCACTGTGTCAACTCCTTGGTATCATCTGTCATACGGTTTGAAAGGCAGGGTGACAGCCTCACCCGACATTTTAAACCGAATGAAATTCAATATTATCGAAGTTGCCGAGTTCCCGCTTAACAAAAAGAAAGCATATGCAAACGGAACTCCAAATGAATAAAAGTCCGTGTGACGTAGCAAATCATCCTACATTAAATAGTTTAATGATGCATGCCCGATATTAAGATGCCGCGCGGCAACTCATAAAAGGCACTGTTTCTCAGCATTACAATAATATTATTAAATATTTTAGCAAATATCGATGCTTTTGTCAAGCGTAAATCCGTCATTTATGCACTTTATCGCCGAATATTTTTTCAAACTGCGTTTAAAAATCCGATTTTACGGCCCGTTTTATATATTTGTGTTTCTCTGCGGTTGTTATTATAAGCAACTGTTTTGGTGAAGATGAATTTTTTTCGAGATATATATTCATATTATGTCAGAACCGAAATCTTCGCATCGTAAAACCTGTTGACAAGAGGCATTTTACGGCGTAAAATAATAATTACTTGCGTACAGCGGGAATGCTATTATTCAAAATCAAGGTGACATGATGAAAAAAACGGAATTCAAAGGAGTTTTAATGCTTCTTCTCACGGCCTTTATATGGGGCACGGGGTTTATAGCCCAAAGCAAAGGCATGGACAAAATCGAGGCTTTCACATTCAACGGCATAAGAACTCTCATTGCGGCGGCGGCGCTTTTTCCCTTCATTTTAATAAAAGAACTCCGTTTTTGGTCAAGAGCCGACAATGCAGAGAAAAAAACACATAAACTGTCCGACAGAAAAACGCTTCTATACGGCACCGTAATCGGAATTGCGTTCTGCGCGGCGGGAAACTTCCAACAGCTCGCATTCAATTACACAACAACAGGCAAAATTGCTTTTATAACCGCACTCTATATGTTTTTTGTGCCTATAATAGGACTTTTCTTCGGCAAGAAAGTCCCGCTTTTAACATGGCTTTGCGTGCTTGCGGGATTTGTCGGGCTGTATTTTCTGTGTATTGACCCAACAAACGATATAGGTTTCAACAAAGGCGACGTTTTAACACTGTGCTGTGCATTCCTTTATGCGGTGCATATTCTCCTTGTGGAAAAATACTCTCCGGATCTTGACGGAGTTAAATTGTCTTTTGTTCAGTTCACCGTTTCGGGGCTTATTACACTGATACTTATGTTCATATTCGAAAACCCCGATTTTGAACTTATAAAGCAATCCGCTCTGCCCATCCTGTACGGCGGTGTGATAAGCAGCGGCGTTGCCTACACCATGCAGATAATTGGTCAAAAATATACCGAGGCGACCGTTGCTTCACTGATACTGTGTACAGAATCGGTTTTTGCCGTTGTATGCGCCATCCCGATTCTTCACGAGCACATGAGCGTACGGGAAACCGTCGGCAGCATAATCATGTTTTCCGCAATTTTGCTCTCTCAGCTGTCGGATAAAATATCTTTAAAAATCAGGGAATTAAAAACTTCTCGGAACAAGATTAAATAATGCTGATATACATCAAGGGCGGATTGAACCGCCCTTGATGTATTACATGTGAATGTTTCCACACAGCCTTATATCTTCGCTTGATGAACCGAGTAATACTTCGTACTCTCCTGTAGGAAAAACAAACTGTTTTAAATCCGTACTGTATTCTTCAAGTGTTTTCTTTTGAACGCTGATTTCCAAGCGGCAAGATTCTCCTGATTGAAGTGTGACCTTTTCAAAACCCGCGAGCACTTTCGGCACAATCTCGCCTACACCGTTCGCTTTACGAAAATACACCTGTGCCGTTTCCCGACCGCAGTACTCTCCGATGTTCTCAAGCGTGAAACCTACCGTAATACTCTCTTCGGTTTCGGACAGCACAATGTCGCTGTAATGAAAACCAGTATAAGACAGACCGTAGCCGAACGGAAACAACGGCTTAATTCCATCTTTCTCAAACCCTCTGTAACCGACAAGAGAACCCTCTCTGTAGACACAAACACCGTCACTGTAGTCACCGTATCGTGCACACGGAGAATCTTCGTATTTTTCCGGGAAAGTAACAGGGAGTTTGCCCGAAGGATTGATTTTTCCCGTAATGACATCGCAGAAAACATTACCGCCCTCAAGACCCGCATACCATGTCCACAAAACTGTATTTGCCTTGTCAATCCACGGCATTTCGACGGGACTTCCCGCCGTCAAAACGATAACCGCATCGGGCACGGCATCGAGCAAAGCCGAGATTTCTCTATCTTGCACTTCGGGCAATTTCATATTTCTTCTGTCGAATGACTCCGAATCATAGTTATGGTTAAGGCCTCCGCAATAGAATACATATGAAGCCTTTGATGCTCTCTCGCACAACTCGTCAATACCGGATGCCGCATCTTTGTTAATGCTCCATCTGAGCGTTGTTCTGCCAGAGTTCTTTACCTTTATAACTATAAGTACCTTCTCTCCGGATTTATATTTCGCATGAAATGTCGCTTTACGCTTTCCGCTCGAAAGTTCGCAGACATTTTCGTCTCCGAAATAGACCTGTACTCCGTCGGAACCCGTAACCTCAAAATAATAGTCGCCGTCTTTCGGGATATTGAGCTCTCCTATAAAAACACGTGCATTCCCTTTCGCTTCGACATCAGATATTTCGCCTTTGAATTCTACCGTTTTAGTTCCGGTGTAGTCGGAATTTTCAAACGTTTCGCATTTGAACGCTCTGCACCCGGCGGCAGTATCCGCTATAGACAGATAATCAACCGGTATCGGTTTGAAATCAAGGCCCGCGGCGGCAATATACTCGATTTTTGCATTCGGAAATGCTTTTTTAATTCCGTCAAGCAATGTGACTTCGTAGGAAGCTTTAACGGAACTACTGCCGCCTCCGTGAGCGTGCTCTCTGACTGCGTTTTCTCCGATGACAAGCACCGTTTCGGGATTTGTTTTGACAGGAAGAACCGACTTCTTGTTTTTGAGAAGTACCATGGACTCTGCCGCAATGTTGTACGCCGCCTTTCTGTGTCCTTCCGTAT
>CAZCSZ010000188.1:0-3298 GCA_964501305.1 uncultured Ruminococcus sp. | reverse complement strand
CCAACGGAGCTGTTCCGTTCTGTACTGCTTCTGACGCTTTTTTTCTTCGGGTGTGACCTTCTCACGTCCCGCATTGTAGTTTACATAAGGCGAATTTATGGGATATGCCCATCCGCCGTCATCATGGCGCCTTTCCGTTTTTCTTTTCTCAAAGGAGTTTTTAATTCCTTTTTCAACGTCGTAGCCCCACTTTTGGCGGTCGCTGCGAGGGTCATTCCCGTCGGTGCCGTGCTTGTTGCCGTTGTTACCGACTGCAAATCCCCAACCTTGTTCTTTGCTTGCCATATTATGTATCCTTCAACGGTTTATTTTTTGGTTTCCGCTATCATAAAATACGGAGATGTAGGTGAATTGAGCATGCGGAATTCCGCAATGCAGTATTTAAACCTCGATAGTGAGGAAAAATATTTCTCAAGCGCAGCACCTTCAAGCGCGCCTTCTTCGTGACCGGGATAGACTGCTACAAGTAAGATAGCATCACGTCCGAGCATTTCAAGTGCCGAGGCGACGGCGGGCAGGGTAGTTTCCCGCATAGTCGTGAGTGACTTATTCCCGCTTCCGGGCAGATATCCGAGATTGAAAGTCCCCGCTTTAATCGGTTCTTTTATATAATCGCTTGCTTTGTCGTGTGACGAGAGAATAAGCCGCCAGTTGTCTGGACATTTGCTCTTTCGAAGGTGACGTGATGTACTGTATAAAGCCGTTTCCTGAATATCGAAAGCGGTAACTTTTCCCGCGGCGCCGACCGTTTTTGAAAGAAATTCCGTGTCGTGACCGTTTCCCATGGTAAAATCGACGGCACAGTCACCCTCTTTGAGATGTGACAGAAGAAAATACTTCTGCAGAGAAAGCAAATCTACCATACTTACGCCTCCGTAAACATACAATTAGTCAGTATTATTATACCTCTTATATCCCGTTTTGTCAACCGCCCGTCTTTACCGTTTTTTTGCCCGAAAACTATTGCAATATCGGTATTAATATGGTAGAATAATAAATTGTAAGTTAAAATTAAGGAGCCGAAACCAATGAAATGGACATCGCTTAACGATCTTCGCGAAAGCTATCTTTCGTTTTTTGAATCCAAAGGACATCTCCGTCATGAAAGTTATTCTCTCATTCCCGACGGTGACAAGTCACTTCTGCTTATAAATGCGGGAATGGCACCGCTTAAAAAATACTTCACGGGCGAAGAGGAGCCGCCACGTCATCGCATGACGACTTGTCAGAAATGCATAAGGACGGGTGATATCGACAACGTCGGACATACGGCACGTCACGGAACTTTCTTTGAAATGTTGGGTAATTTCTCTTTCGGAGACTACTTCAAAAACGAAGCTATACCGTGGGCGTGGGAATATTTGACCGAAGTTCTCGAAATTCCCGAAGAACTTCTGTATCCCTCGATTTACGAAGAAGACGACGAAGCGTTTGAAATATGGAATAAAAAGGTGGGCGTTCCCGCTGAAAAAATAAAGCGTCTCGGTAAGGCGGACAATTTCTGGGAGCACGGAAGCGGCCCTTGCGGTCCCTGTTCGGAAATTTACTTTGACAGGGGCGAAAAGTACGGATGCGGTTCGCCCGACTGCGGTGTCGGATGCGAATGCGACCGTTTTATTGAGATATGGAATAATGTATTCACACAGTTCAACAACGACGGAAACGGCAACTACACACCTCTTGCGACCAAAAATATAGACACGGGCATGGGCCTTGAGAGACTTGCCTGCGTTATGCAAGGTGTTGACAATCTGTTTGAAGTCGATACCGTGCGTTCCATTTTGGATAAAGTATGTGAAATATCGGGTAAAAAATACGGCAACAGCGCCGACGGCGACGTTTCCATAAGAATAATCACCGACCACATAAGAAGTGCGGTCTTTATGATTTCCGACGGCGTAGTCCCCTCAAACGAAGGCAGAGGATATGTTCTTCGCAGGCTTCTCCGCCGTGCGGCAAGGAGAGGCAGACTTCTCGGAATTGACGGAGCTTTTCTGTATAATCTTTGCGACACCGTAATTGAGACAAGCGGAAAAGCGTACCCTGCACTTTGCGAGAAGAAAGAGTACATCAAGAAGATAATTCTTATGGAAGAAGAACGTTTCGGCAAAACAATCGATGCCGGTCTCGGAATACTTGAAAGTTATATGGAAAGCGAGCGGTCGGCAAACTCGAAAACACTTTCGGGCGAGGCTGTATTCAAACTCTATGACACGTTCGGTTTTCCGCCGGACCTCACAAAAGAAATCGCATCGGAAAACGGTTTTGACACGGATGGTGAAGGATTTGATGCTCTTATGAAACTTCAAAAGGAAAGAGCAAGAGCGGCAAGAGCTGATTTGTCAAGCTGGGAGGGTGCTTCAAAGACCTTTATTTCCGAGCTTGGAAAGACAGAGTATAAAGGCTATACCGACATGTCTTGTGAGGCAAAAATCCTTGCTCTCGTGAGCGACGAGGGCAGAGTTGAGACTGTCGGAGAGGGAGATGTGCGTGTAGTTCTTTCGGCTTCCGTTTGCTACGGTGAAGGTGGCGGACAGGTAGGTGACCGGGGTGTAATCACGAACGGAAAATCGTGCCTGAAAGTTACGGATACGAAAAAAGAGGATGGAGTATACATACACTTCTGTACGGTTGAAAACGGTACTTTTTCCGAAGGTGACACGGTTACGGTATCATATGACGGCGAAATACGTGACAGGACAAGAGCAAACCATTCGGCAGTCCATCTGCTTCAAAGCTCGCTCCGCAGTGTTCTGGGCTCACACGTTGAACAGGCAGGTTCATATGTGGACGAAAACGAAATGCGTTTTGACTTCTCACACTTCGCCGCAATGACGCAAGACGAAATCGCCCGTACAGAGGAACTTGTAAACTCATATATTCTTTCGGGAATACCCGTTGAGACGGTGGAAACCGATGTTGAAGCGGCAAAAGCGGCGGGTGCCGTTGCGCTGTTCGGCGAAAAGTACGGCAAAGTCGTCAGAATGGTGAAAATGGGCAGTGCCTCCACCGAACTTTGCGGCGGTACTCATGTAGATAATACGGCTAAAATCGGTTTGTTCAAAATAGTTTCCGAATCGTCCGTTGCTTCGGGCGTAAGACGTATTGTTGGCGTAACGGGCAAAGGCGTTCTTTCGCTCATCAAACAGAAAGATGCTCTTATAGCGGAAACGGCAAAAACGCTGAAAGTTTCCAATCCCGCGGATATTGCCCTTCGTGCCGCTCAAATAAGTACCGAGCTCTCGGAACGCAAAAAAGAAGTTGAATCTCTGAACTCGAAACTCGCTTCGGGCAGAGT
>CAZCSZ010000187.1:0-3298 GCA_964501305.1 uncultured Ruminococcus sp. | reverse complement strand
GCATTATGTTTGATGATTTTTATACGGCGCTTTGCCGAGAGAGCATCGGTATACCCGAAAAGCTGATAAGCGAAGAGAAATGCCGAAAGCTGTTTTGCCATATCGAAAACCTTTTGGAAAAAGGACGACAGTTCAACTTAACGGCTATAAAAGACCCCGACGGGGCAAGACAGAAGCACGTGCTCGATTGCCTCTATTGCGCAAGGGAAATCGATGCGCTTGCGGGAAAAGAAGAATTCACCCTTCTTGATATCGGAAGCGGTGGCGGCTTTCCTGCACTGCCAATAGCTGTGACGCTCGACAACGCCCGCGTTACGGCTCTGGACTCGACGGCGAGAAAATGTACGTTTATCGCCGAAACGGCCGAAAAATGCGGCGTTACGCTTGTCACGGTGCCGTTACGGGCAGAGGACGCGGCAAAAGATATGCGAGAGAATTTTGACTTTGTCAGTGCAAGAGCAGTGGCAAGGCTTAACGTTCTCTCCGAGCTTGCCGCCCCGTTTGTTAAAATCGGCGGATACTTTGTATCGATGAAGGGTTCCATGGCAGATGAAGAAACAACGGAGGCAAAGAAAGCTTGCGAGAAGCTTGGCCTTTCATTTATAAAATCCGTCCCTTACGAAATCGAAAACGGGGGCGTCAGGCATATTGTAATATACAAAAAAGCATTTTCTACTCCATCGGAGTATCCAAGAAACTATTCGCAGATAAAGAAAAAACCGCTTTAGGCTAAATTGAGGCGAATAAAAGAAATATTTAGGGCGGCGGCACGGAAAAAAGTGCCGCCGCTTCGGGTTGCAAGCGGCAACCTTTATAATTTTTCTTTAAAATTTCGTTTTTTCTGTTTACACAGCGGAAAATATGAGATAAAATAAAGATGTAATGTATAAAAGGCGCAGATGCAAAAGAACGGGTAGGCACAACTTGCCGCTGAGTTCGGAAACAACAGGCGTTATGCCATTTTCGGAGGTGTAAAATGAGAAAACTACTGTCTTTATTAATTTTAGCGGCCGTGCTTCTTTCGACGTTTGCCGTATTTGCACTCGGAGAGAGCAGCGTTGAATATATCTTCGACAGCGAAAGTGCGTGCGAGAGGCTCGCTGTTTCTCCGGAAGAAACTTACTATCTCGGAGACATCGACAATGACGATTTTGTAACTGTAAACGATACGAAAACTCTTAAGAAAATACTGATTTCCAAAGAGGATGCAACGCTCTATCCGCACTCCGACATAACGGGTGACGGAGAAATTACGGTAAAGGATTTGAAAATGCTTGCCAAAATACTTTCGGGGACGGAATTGTCTGTTGAGATAACGGAGAGTGCCGACTGCTCGGTTGAATACAGCAACGGCATGCAATCGGCGAAGCTCACTTCGCTGAAGGATACGTCAAACGGAGCGGATGCATATCTTGCGACGGAAACACTTGATATATCCGTTTATGCATATGCGGTTATAACTTATATGACCCCGAAATCGGCAAACGAGGAAAATTCGTCCGTTCCTGCCGAATTTGCTCTCGGTACAGACGATACGTTTAACTCCTTTCCGCTTGTTAATGACGGAAGATTTCATTCTCAAACCGTATCCGTTTCCGACCTTTCGGCATGGGACGGCAATTTAACTCTCAGATTCTTTGATGCTGCCGAGGCGGGAGATACGGTTTATATAGATTCCGTGATTTTTTGCAACGGCGCAGAAAGCGCACTTGAGTGCGCCGCTCAACGTGAAAAAGCAAAAAAATCGTTTACGATTACCGATAGCACCTCCACCGTAATATCGGATTATACGGTAGTCCTTTCCGAAAACGCTGACGTTTACGAAAAGTATGCCGCGGAAATTCTTTGTACGAGGATAGAGGAAATTTCCGGTGTAAAGCTTGAAACAAGCATCGGCGGCACGGATGTTGCCGAATACGAAATTGTAATAGGCAGTGCCGCGCAAAACAGGAATATTTCCTTGCCCGATCTTGCACAAAATCAGTATACCGTGTTCAAAAGCGAAAATACCGTTGTGCTCGACGGTTGTGACTATATGGTCGGCGGAGCCGTTGCGTTTTTCTGCGAGAACGTTGGGGAAAACGGCTCTGTTTCGGACAGCATACCTAACACCGCTTCGGCTTTGGATTACGCGCCGATTGCTGCCGATAGCGTAATTCTTATGATAGGAGACGGTATGGGATTTAACCATGTCGCATTTGCCGACGGATATTCCGCAAAGCAGACAGAATGGCCCTATGATTATACGGGATTTACGGCGAAATCGTTTCCGTCGCAGGGCGATTGCACTACTCTCAGCGCCTCCGATATGACAGGTTCTGGCCAGTTTAAGACTGACATAACGGACAGCGCGGCGGCGGCAACGGCGCTTGCAACGGGATGGAAAACTCAAAATAAGAAACTCGGATACAATTTATTCGGCTCAAAAGTCAAAAATATCCGTGAACTCGCGGCAGAACAGGGACTTAAGACAGCCGTTATATCGACCGAAGACACAACCGGAGCAACTCCCGCGGCCTTTACGGTTCATAATGTGAGCCGTTCCAATATAGATGAGATTCGTGCCGATCAGGCAATGCTGGTTGAAAACGGGGAAATCACGTTCCTTAGAGGAAACTTGCCCGGTGAGCATCAGCTTCTCGAAGAAACGAAAACCGCTCTCAACACAATAGCATCGGGCGGCGGCGGATTCTTTGCCATGATTGAAGAGGCTCACATCGACAAGTCTTGCGACAGGACGTACGAGACGGGCTATAAGAGAGAAGACACCGCAAAATTCGTCTGCCGTTTTGATGAGGCTATAAAATATGCCGCAACATTTACGGCGGCATATCCCGGCACGGTGCTGATTGTCACCGCTGACCACGAGACGGGTGCTTTGAACAGCGAGGGATTTGTCAAGAACAGCGGACAGCATACAGGACTTGCAGTGCCTGTATACGCAATGGGCTACGGAACTGAACAGTTTAACGATGCAACTACCGACAACGTAAAAATTGCAAGATTTATGGCGGCGGTGTTCGGTGCTTCTACGTTCGGCGCCGACGTCCCGTTCATCTCGTAATTTGAATCTTTAACCGCCGGCGTTCCGTTTGCTGTGGCTGCGCTGCAAGGCAAGCCTTCAAAGCAAAGGCGTTCGTAATAAGGCGGTGTAAACGAAAAAATCCTTACTTTCCGATTTGAACGGCAGAGTAAGGATTTTTTATCAAAGTATACATGCTTGCCGGGTTGAACAATTAGGCAAGCATATGTGTGCGGCACTACTGTGCTTTGGTTTCGATTACGGCGTTATAAAAAT
>CAZCSZ010000186.1:0-3359 GCA_964501305.1 uncultured Ruminococcus sp. | reverse complement strand
GTGAAGTGAAAGGACAATCCTACGGTGCGTCGGGAACTCACGGAATTGATTTCAAAAAGCACAGGCAGCTGATTTCCGCATTGAGGCCTTATCTTTCCGACGGCAAGAAAGATGCAGTGGATAATATACTTAAAATAGGCGATATGTCGAGCGCATTTGAAGCTGTAATGAAATTGAAGGATAAATAATGTAATTTCCATTCTTGACTGTGAGGTAGTTATATGTATTCCAAAAAGAGTATTAAAAACAGTATCGGAAATGTACCGCCGTTTTACGGCGGTACACGCTTCGAGAAGCACCTCGGCACGGACGGCAGAGAAGAGTATTCATACAGAAATATGATGCCTGTTGAGAACAGCATTACAAGACCGATAGAAAGACAGCATGGAAAAGACGGTGTTTTTTCGGAAAACGCACATAATGCATTGAACAAATCAGCGGATCACACAGGTAATGAGCAGGATGCCGACGGCACATATGCCAATGCTGTTCCCGATTTCGATAATTCGGGCACGTCAAGAACAGAGTTTAATAAACACTCGGCGGCAAATGTGGGCGAACCTTGCGGTGCAGACGGCCGACAGCCTTTGAAGGAGGAACGTAAAGGCGGTATTTCGGAGCTGCTTTCAAAGCTCGGCAGTGATGACTTGCTTATAATCGCTATAATTATTCTTCTTGCTTCGGAGAAAGAAGACAGCAGAGAGATTATTCTTCTTTTGGTGCTCCTGTTAGCGACAGGCAGATAAACGGTTTGTCGATGTGGAAATGAATTGTCACTTGTAAATTGCTTTCGGTCTAAAATAAGAGCATAAAGGAAGGTGTATTTAAGAAGAATTCGTTTAATCGATTACTTTGAAAAACAAAAAGAGCCGTCAGTCGCCTTGAAAATGAGGCGCTGCAGCTCCGATTGTATGTTGATTGGTAATATTTCGGATTGTAATATGCTTTTATGGCAGAGGTGTCAGTCGGTTATTTCGGATACTTCAAGTCTGCTTGCCGCATCTTCGAGCATTATATTGAAAATGCCCTCGGAATAGCTGTCGATAAGTGTGTACAGGTTTCTTTTTATATAATCCTCGGACAGTTCAAGGCGTTTTATAATGCAGGCTCCTTCCGAAGTATATATAACATCCGACGTTTCTCCGATTTCAAGAGCAAATGCCGTTTCTTCGTATAAAAGATCCTTGTTACCCTTTGTGAAGTAGCTACCGTCGGGGTTCTTCATCATAAGCGGGTCGTTATTGTATTCGTCGATAAGCAAGTCGAAATCTTCGCCGTTTTCAATCTTTGTCTTGACTTCTTCGGCTTTGCTGTGTACGGTTTCTTTGGCATCTGAATAGTCATTTAAAATATCATTTGCTGTAAGCGTGCCGTTATAACCTATAAGTATATGTTTTGTACGTACCATTTCGGTACTCAAGAAGGCAGTTTTGAGCTCGTTTGCATCCTGGCTTATTTTTCCGTCCGAAATAAGTTTGATATAAAGCATTTCCTGAAGCTGCGTCGCTTCTGCGGCTTTTAGAAATGCCTCATATGTCATATGCATTTTTTCGATGTCCTTGCGCATTGATTCTTCGGAACCGCCGTATTCGCTGTTGATAACAGATGATACATAATCGTCAACTCTGCTTGACAATTCGCTGTCGCTTTCCTTAATTCCGTTTTCGGCGGCAAGCAGATAAATAGAGTAGAGCTTTTTAAGCGAATTAACTGTTGACTCTTTGACTTTTTTCTCTGCGGCTTCTTTTTGACTGTCTGTCAGGCTGTCAAAAGAATCTCCGCTCATGCCGTACTGTTCGATAAAACTTTCGTAAAAGTACCCGTAAAGGTCACGGCGTACCTTATACTCGCCAATTGTCATTACCGTTTCGGCGTCTTTTTTGTCGGCTGAGGCCGTTTTATTACATGATACAAGGGTTGCCGAAATTACGGTGCAAAGAAGCACCGAAATCGCTCTGTTAAATATATTCATTTTACTGTTCATTTAATTCTCCGTTATTATGGTTATTCTATAATACCAAATAATATTGAATTATGTGTGAACAAAACTGAATTTGAGGATTATTTACCTGAATTGCTCGGCTTGTTTTTGATTTATTATATTATTTCACAATGAGATATATGAGCATTTATATGAAAGTGCATAATACTTAGCCTGTTTTGTACGATTTTATTGTACAAAAAGACCAATAGTGTTAATTTTAACTTAAAAGTTTTAATAATTGCTTTCTTTTTCTGCGAAGATGTGATACAATAAACTTCGAATATGATGTTTTTACATCCGAGGTTACCGGTGCTGCCCGTTTGCACCACAATTTTTTGAACAATCACCGTTTTTACGGTGCGGAGGATATGATGGAGAAACTCGTGATAAAAGGCGGCACGCCGCTTAACGGCACTGTTGCTATCAGCGGTATGAAAAATGCCGCTCTCCCTATTATTTATGCATGTGTTCTTGTTGAAGGCAAGTGTGTTATAGAAAATGTACCGAAAGTAAGCGACGTTGAATTGTCTTTTCAGATTTTAAGAGACATGGGTGCAGTTATTACCGAACTTGACAGCCAGACTTACGAAATAGACTGTACAAATGTAAGACAGGGGACATCAGACCCCGAACACGTTAAAAAAATACGTGCCTCCTATTATCTTTTGGGTGCGGAACTCGGCAGATTCGGCAAATCTCATGTGATATTTCCCGGCGGATGCAATTTCGGGATGAGACCGATTGACCAACACATAAAAGGATTCAGAGCACTCGGAGCTGAGGCTGTAAACGATCGGACGGGATATGTTGACATTACAACGGTAGACGGAGCCATCGGCGGAGACGTTTATTTTGATTCGATTACCGTCGGCGGAACTATAAATATTATGCTAGCCGCCGTGCTTGCGAGAGGAAACACCGTTATCGAGAACGCTGCGAGGGAGCCGCATATCGTTGACCTTGCGAACTTTTTGAATTCATGCGGAGCAAAAATCACAGGAGCAGGTACCGATATTATTAAAATCAAAGGCGTGACAAAACTTCATGGTTCAACCTATGCCATTATTCCCGATATGATTGAAGCGGGAACATATATGATTGCCGCCGCAGCAACAGGGGGTTGTGTAAAGGTAACCAACGTTATTCCGAAACACCTTGAGGCTATTACGGGAAAACTTGAAGAATGCGGCCTTATTGTTGATGAAAAAGACGATTACGTTGTCGTTATGAGCAACGGAAAAGTGAGGGCTACAAGAATTAAAACGAGACCATATCCGGGTTTTCCAACTGATATGCATCCCCAAATGTCGGCTCTTTTGACGACTGCACACGGGACTTCGATTATCACGGAGGGCGTTTACGAAAACCGTTTCAG
>CAZCSZ010000185.1:0-3360 GCA_964501305.1 uncultured Ruminococcus sp. | reverse complement strand
GGTCGGCGGAACACTGTTTAGATTTGTAAACCGTATGGCGGAGGCACTTGATGCCTACTGTCCCGGAATCGAAGTTTTTACAATAGCTCATTGCGATGCGAGAAAGCCCACGCTGATGACAAGACCCGCCGATAATGTTATCGTATGCTTCAGGCTTGGCGGGTGCAACAATCACTCATTCCTTGAAAGCGATAAATGCGATATGTGCGGAGGCAATCCGAGGCTTAAAAGTGAGACAGGGGCTAATCTAAACAACTCCGAGGACAAAGCGCTTTACGAGGGTTGGTGCGAGCTTTCGTCAAATGTTTACGCATGGTACTGCTCCGACAACCTTTCCTACTATATAGCCTCGTCACCTAACATATTCAATATTTACGGTGACTTCAAGTACATGGCACAAGTCGGAACGCGGGGAATATACTGCGAAGGCGGTGACAAGCCGTTTTACGCCTTTGAAGGGCTTCGGGGATATCTTATATCGAAAATGATGTGGGACCCCTTCATGAGCGAAGAAGAGTATAACGGGCATATAAACGAGTATCTTTCCATATGGTACGGCGACGGCTGGGAGAGTATTCGTGAATACATAGAGCTTGAGGATGCCGCATCGGATGAGCTCGGATGTTTCCGAAACAACTTCGACCGTCCGTGGAATATATACAATGAAAAATTCTTCTTTGAAAACTACGGAAGTCTCCGTGCACTTATCGAAGACGCTCTTGAAAAAGCCGATGCGCCCCGCAAGAGCAGGATAGAGCTTTTGCTTATACACGTTGATTTCTTCGGTCTTTCGGCAAGATATGAGGCTGATTATGAATCGGGTGACAGCGAGTCGAGATCGGAATATGCAAAGCGGTATAAAGCTCTTGTTGAGGGGTTTGACAGGTTCGGTATAAAGATGACGAACTGGTCGGACACACCTCACGGAGCGAATAATTTCCCGAATTCCCCTGATGATATTTACAATCCGATGACATGGATAACAGAGGACTACAGCGGTTATTGGGAATGGAACGGCACGTCATGGGTATGACGGATTGTACATAAATAGATTAAAGAAAGGCAAGCGTTTATTATGAAAAAAACTGTTATGTATTCTTCTTGTTGTATGCACTTTAATGACTGGTATGAGCGGTCTTGCTCCCGCAAAAGCCGCGGTGACTCACGGATATCTTTTGGGAGATGCCGACGACAGCGGGAATGTTAATATGAAGGATATTCTTCTCGTGCGCAAGTACGTTGCGGGCATTTGCCGTGAGAAGGACATAGACCTTTTGTCCGCCGATGCCAACGAAAGCGGCGGAGTTGAGATGAAGGATATTCTGCTTATAAGAAAGGCCGTTGCGGGACTTTTGACTCTCGGAGACAACAATTCCGACGGCTTGTACAAAGTTGACGTGATAACCGTCGGCGGAAAGAATATTTCAAGATACACAGTAGTTGTGGACGAAACAAACGAGTGCATGAAGTACTCGGCGGGCGAGCTTGTGAAATACATTAATCTCGCGTGCGGTGTAACGCTTTCCGTGACTTCGGAAAAAGATGCCCCTTCGGGGTACAAAATCAAATATGTATTCGACACCGAAGACGAACATTCCCTCGGAAATGAAGGCTATAGGGTTTTCGTGGACGAAAACGGCGATGTTGTGTTCGTATGCGGAGCGCTTCGAGGCCCTCTTTACGCTACTTTCTTCTTCCTTGAAGAAGTAGTCGGATGGAGATTCTTCATGGGCGACTACAGAAGGGACAAAAACTACAACGACAATCAGCTTTGCGACTTTGAAAAGTATCTTTACGAAGCGGAATGCGTTAATATGGATTCCGATTTTGACGTAACGGAGATGCCGACATTCTCCTATAGAGCGGTTTCACAGTCGGGTTCCGTTTACGCAAATTTCCCGATGCTCCGTCTCAATGCGGTTGATGCGGAAGGTTCGAGAGCTTGCGGATATGCAAAGTTCGGTTTCGGTGTGGGTACAACTTTGTCTCATGCACACTCCTATGCCATGTTTGAGGCGGGATGGGGTAATTCGGTTCCCGACAAGCTCAATCATGAGCAACCGTGTCTTACGGATGATGATTTCTACGAGAAGACAATGGATTACATTGTAAAGCATGTGGATCAGAAGATATCAAAAGGAAAATATGTGGGCGAAGAATTCACGCAGGTTTCCTGCTCACCCAACGACAACACCAACTTCTGCCAATGCACCGATTGCAAGCGCATATATGAAATCGAAGGCAGTATTGCGGGAACGGTTTTCCGTTTCTCCAACAGGGTTGCGGAAGTTTTGGATGAGAAGTATCCGGGACTTGAAGTATATACCGTTGCATATTGGGATGCGAGAAATCCTCCGAAGATGACAAGGCCGATGGAAAACGTGTGCGTTATGTACTGCATTGCGGGATGTAACAATCACTCTTACGCAAATGCCGAGGACTGCACCGCATGCGGAGGAAACGAAAGACTGACGGACTCGAAGGGAAGGTATTATTCCAACGAGAACGAAATGGAATATCTTAAAGGTTGGGCTGAGCTTACCGATAACATAACAATCTGGTACTACAGTGCAACCTTCACATATTCGCTTGCTCCGTGCCCGAATATCCTGAATATCTACGGAGATTATTCATATCTCGCAAGTATCGGCTGTACGGGTGTTTATTCCGAGGGCAACTTCGAACACTCCTACTGCTTTGAGAACTTGAGAGGCTATCTTACGGCTAAAATGCTTTGGAATGCCAATATGACCGAAGAAGAATTCTACGGACTTCTCGATGAGTATCTGATGATTCATTACGGCGGCGGTTGGAAGAATATCAGAAAGTATATTGATATGGCAGACGAATGTTCAAAACTGAACGGTTGCTATACCAACGGTTTCGACCGTCCGTGGAATATGTACAACAAGGAATACTTTGCTGAACACTACGAGGAAATGAGAAACCTTTTCGTTGATGCGTTCTCATTTGAACTGACAGATGCTCAAAAAGACAGACTTACCACTCTGTTCTCTCATGTCGAATTCCTCGGCCTGTCGGCAATATACGAATCCAACTACGTAAACGGTACGGAAGAACAGAAAAAGGAATACGCCGAACGTTACGCCGACCTCGTTACCTTGATTTGCGATAACGGAATCGAAGTGGTCAGCTTCGATATCACCCTTCCGGGCGGAAGCAGCAGTTTCCCGACCGATGTAAGCGATATCAGAGACCCAATGACCTGGATTATGCCTAACTTTACAGGCTATTGGTCGTGGAACGGTACCGACTGGGCATAATATAGCGGGGCTTCACCCTCCGTCATAAGCGGGGCTTTGCCCCACGCCCCATGAGCCTTTTGGAAAAGGCTCAACC
>CAZCSZ010000184.1:0-3364 GCA_964501305.1 uncultured Ruminococcus sp. | reverse complement strand
TTTGAAATGTATGCGGTGCTGCCGCAGTAGATACCCTGCCATGTTCCCCTTCTGTAGAGCTCCTTGTCGATATCGTTGGCAACGGAAGTTTTTCTTTTGCTCCACTCCGGTGCAATAAGGCTTTGAGACGGAGCATCTCCCGTAATTCTGCCGATTGCGATATTGTCGGGTATGCGTTCAAGTTGATCGCATATTACGTTGACGTAGTCCTCCTTTTCCATCGGAGCATATTCTCCGCTGTAATACATTTTTGCAAGAGGCGTTCCTTTCAGCACGTAGAGAAGATGGAATTTTATAATGTCGGGTTTCAGTGCACCGACAGTAACGGCGCTTTCTATCATGCAGTCGTGCGTTTCGCCGGGCAAACCGTTAATCAAATGAACCGCAACCTTCACATTTTTGCCGATAGCCCGTACTTTACGGTAGCCCTCTTCGAACTCCGCAAATGTGTGAGCACGGTTGATGATTTTTGCTGTTCTGTCGTGGACGCTTTGAAGTCCGAGTTCCACGGTCAAAGGTATTCTTTCGGATACTTTCCGAAGAAGGGACACGACACTGTCCGAGAGACAGTCTGCACGTGTTGCGATTGAGAGCATCACTGCTCCGTCGAAGTTTGCGCATTCTTCATACACCTTTTCCAAAACCGAAGTCGGAGCGTATGTGTTTGTGTGGGCTTGCAGATACGGAATAAACGCATCGCATCTCCATTTTCGCATCATTATTTCTTTCCCTTTTTTGTACTGTTCGGCAAGAGTTCCGACACTCTGTGCGCCCGATGAGCCCGAAAGGCAATAAATACAGCCGCCCGTTGATTTGGAAGAGTCGATATTCGGGCAGGTGAAACCCGCATCCAAAGAGATCTTCGCACATTTTTTGCCGAACAGACTTCTCATATAGTAATCAAACGTCTGATACCGTTTGTTAGAGTCGGAATATCTGTAGGGATTTGAGGTTCTTTGATTAATTTTCTTCATAACTTTTTAAAGTACCGTTACCGTGTCTCCGAGAGCAAGGGAGAAAATCATAACAGAATCGACTTTTCTGCCGAACATTTTCTCGCACGCTTTTGCGTAATATGTCAGCTGATTTTTGTGCCTGTCAATGAGTTTTTTATCGGCTGCTTCTCTGTTTTTCATCTCAAAGTCGTTCAATCTGTCCGTTTTGTAATCCACAAGAATGAGTTTTCCGTCGCCGTCGGTAAAAACAAGGTCAATTACGCCCTGAGCTATTATATCCGTTTTTTCGCTTTCAAGCTTTTTTGCAAGCTCTTTGTCCGATGTAAATACAGAGGCGGGAAGGGCGACGTTAAATCTGAATTCACGGCGCACGTCGGGTGAGTTGAGAACGGAGTCAAAAAGAGCACTTGAGACAAACGTTTCAATCTCGCAACGATTGACAAGTGAGGCAACCTCTTCGGTCATAAAACGCTTTTCCTTCAATCTTTTAAGTTCATAGTCGAAGCCTTTATTTCTCAAATCGGAGAAGTTGCAGAACTGCAAGAATACATGGGTTGCGTTTCCTATGTCGGTCGGCTTTGCCTTTGTATCGCTTGAAATAAACCTCGGCACGGGGTATTTTTTGCATTCTGCATTACTCTTGACGGATGATTTGTCGATCGAAAGACTTATCTGTTCTTCGTCGAGAAATTCGGGACGTAGTTTCGACACAGTAACCTTTGACGGAATTCTGTCAAGATATGAATAAGGGTATTCAAAGTGCAGTCTTTCCGATACGGTCTTAATGTCGGTGAATGTTTCTGTGGTGTTTTCAAATGCGTTCTCGTTTCTTGCGGTTTCTTCTGTGCCGTAGCAGTCGGCAACTGTTAAGCAAACTTTCTTTGGGCAGTCTTTCATCATAAGCAGTGTAGGCGGCAAAATCATAGATGCGAAATTCTTAAATGTATTTCTTTCGTAATCGGTTGTGAATTTTGACATTCTCTCCGCCTTTTCAATATCTGCTTCGGGATTGTCGGACTTAAATGTCACAATCAGACGTTCAACGGCTCTTGTCATGGCGACATAGAGTACCCTTGTCTGCTCGTATACCGAACTTATCTTGTTTTTGTCGGACACGATTTTACGAAGCGGTGTATTGCAGAGAACAAGTCCGCTTTTGTCACGGAGCGTCGGAGCAGGGCCGACTTCGGGACTGAAAAGCATCAAAGAGTCATCTTTATGCAGGATATTTCCCGCACATTCACAAAGAAAACATACGGGAAATTCAAGACCTTTGGACTTGTGTATTGTCATTACCGATACCGAGTTTTCATCCGCCTTGCTGTCTGTGCTGCCGTTTTCACTTTTCATAAGCTCTTCAATATAACCGATAAAGCCGAAGAGTCCGCCGAAACTTTCGGACTCGAAATTCCTTGCGTATTCATAAAGCCTTGTCAGATTTCTCCTGACTGACTTCGAAGGCGTTCCGTCTGTCTCGTCCTTTGCCACGGAAAATAGAGACAGCGAGTCGTACACCGTTCTCAAAAGCTCCGAGGCGCTCATGCTCTTGCTTTTCGTTCTCAGCATAGTTACGGTGTCGCAAAACGATGCGCACTTGAAGCGGAGTTTTTCGTCCTCGCCGTTTACGCCGTAGTCGGCAACTCGGAACCAGAGAGGGGAAGAACCTTTGTTTATACTCAGTTTTACCAAATCGTTTACGGTAAAACCGAATACGGGACTTTTCATGGCGCCTGCGAGGTAAATATCCCGAAGAGGGTTGTCGATTGTATTAAGTATACAGAGAACAAGCAGTATCTCTCCCTGTCCGAAAAAGTCCTCCGCCGATGTGTCTTTTGTGGGAATACCGCGCCTTGCAAGAGCATCGGTGTATTCTTTCATGTGAGTTGTGTAGTCAAGCAAAACGGCAATATCTTTCGGCTTTATGGGTTCCCCGTTTGCTTTTTTGCCGCTTTCTATAAGACAGCTTATTCTTTCGGCCACATATTCCGCCTCGCAGTTTGCGTAGCTGTATTCTTTTTTGTCTTCCGGTGCTTTTTTACCCGGCTTTTGAATAATGCAAACTTCAACGGGAAAAACGTTGTCGCTTTCACTGCGCATTTTTTTACATATGAGCTTATCTCCCTCTTCAAATGGAGTGGAGGTTCCCTTGAAGATGTATTCCGAGACGGCGTTTACGTAATCTATTATGTATTCGTCGGAGCGGAAATTCTCGCTCATGAAAATACACATTTCACGAAGGTCAAGCCCTTTCTCAACGCTGTCAAGGCCTTCTGCGCCGATGTTTGCGAACTTGTTTCTGTAGTTTGCGAAAACAAGCGGCTCGGCGCCTCTGAATGCGTAAATACTCTGCTTGATGTCCCCGACCATAAACCTCTGCTTCATCTTACATGAGAGGGCGGTGAATATAT
>CAZCSZ010000183.1:0-3365 GCA_964501305.1 uncultured Ruminococcus sp. | reverse complement strand
GCGTGCGGATGCGATAAACGCTGAAAGCATCTAAGCGTGAAACGTACCTCAAGATTAGATATCCCTCAACTTAAAGTTGGTAAGGTCACTTGAAGACTACGAGTTTGATAGGTCGGAGGTGTAAGCACAGTAATGTGTTCAGCTGACCGATACTAATAGACCGAGGGCTTGAACTTCATGTTCAAGAATTTGTTGTGTAACATGTTTCTTCTATTTGGTTTTCAATGGGCTTTCGGATCTCATTTTATGTGTTTAAAATTTAGGTTGCTTTGACAACCGAAATTGCTTTTTTCATACCACCCTTCTTTTCTCGTAGCACAGCCTAAAAACTGTGCTACATTTTTTATGCGATTTTACCTATAATATCGGACATATTTTTCTTTGTTTGCTGTAACACGGCAGGTTTGTTTAAATTAGAGTTATCGCTGCGTTTTTCTTCATATATAATTTGTCATTTTAACCTCACTATGCAGTTTTATCTGTTTTCTCTTTTATATTTACATCTCGGTTGCTATTGACATTATAACTGTTATGAAGTATAATTGTGTCCGGGAATTGTATTAATCCGTTTAACTGCATTGTTCGGTTTATACACTACGGTTTTTTTAATTCGTTTATATTGAAGGAACTATTATGAAAATTGATTTGGGAATTAAGCCTTATCTGTTTCCGATGCCCGTTCTGATTATCGGAACATACTGCGAGGACGGCACACCTGATGCCATGAATGCAGCATGGGGAACTGTTTGCGATTTCGACAAAGTCGCTTTATTTCTCAGCGAAGGGCATAAAACCTTCGCCAATATAAATAAACGCCGTGCTTTTACGGTTGCTGTGGGTAATGTACAAAATCTTATTGCATGTGATTATGTAGGGCTTGTTTCCGCTAATAAAGACTCGGATAAAATGAAGAAAAGCGGCTTCAAGACGGTCAAAAGCACCAAAGTCGATGCTCCTATTATTGTAGACTTACCTCTTACACTTGAATGCGTTCTCGATAGAATTGACGTTCAGTCAGGCTGTGTATATGGCAAGATCGTTAATGTCGCTGCTGACGAAATCGTTATGACTGAAGGAACGGTTGACCTTAATAAGCTCAATCCGATTTCATATGACCCTGCAAGCAGATGCTATTATTCTATGGGCGAAAAAGTTGGTGTTGCGTTTCATGACGGAGCAAAACTTGTAAAGTGAGGATGTTATGAGTAAAAAGGTATTGATTTTATCGGGAAGTCCCAGACTCGGCGGTAATTCCGACTTGCTTTGCGACAGCTTCGCAAAAGGTGCTATCGACAGTGGATGTGAAGTTGAAAAAATACGTGTATCCGATATGAAGGTGGGTTACTGTCTCGGCTGTTATTACTGTAAAGACCACAACGGAGGATGTGTAATCAAAGATGATATGGGAAAGCTCCTGCAGAAGATAATCGACTGCGACGTTCTTGTGCTTGCAAGCCCCGTCTATTTCTATTCCGTCGATGCTCAGCTTAAAACGGTAATTGACCGAACTGTTGCACGTTGGACGGAAGTTAAGAATAAAGAAATGTACTATATAGTAACTGCGGGAGAAAACGATACGAGTGCCGCCGCAACTACCGTAGACTGTTTTCGGGGATACGCCGACTGTATTGAAGGAGCAACCGAAAAAGGCGTCATTTGCGGCTTGGGTTTGTATTCAAAAGGTGATGTTAAAGAGTCTCAATATATCAAAGAAGCCTACGATATGGGACGTGGCGTTTAAATATTTGAATTATAAAAAACAGTGCATCCGTTTCGGATGCACTGTATCTGTTCTTGTCCGTGGGATTAGTCGGCAAGACCGTATTTTGCGACCTTCTCGTAATATTCCATGTATGGGAAAATATTAACCATGACTTCGAAATCGGTTGTTTGACCGCCGTGTTCACAAGAATATTGGAATGTAACGCTGCCTTCGCCGTTTTCGTCAAGTTCAAGTGTGCCTGAACCTTCCTGGCCTTGGAGCTCAACGTCGTGAAACGATGTAATTACACCTGTTACGGTAATGGGCTTCGATACGTCTATGACTTGCCCAATGCTGACATATATTCTCGAACCGTCAATATAGTATTCGCTTCTGTAGTCATCGGAATTTTCACCGCCTACAATCTTCTCGGCAATTCTGAATTCAGCAAACAAAGTGCCTTTCTCCTTCATTTCATCGGCTATGATAGTCATGACCTCTTCGTCTGTCGGCTCCGTAGTCTCTGTTTCTCCCTTGCATGATGCGAATGCAAAAAACATGCAGATAATCAAGACAATAGCTGTTAATTTTTTCATTTCGTTCTCCTGAGCGTATAATAAATATACATATTAAAAGAGCCGTCAGTCGATGCAACCGATATACGTAATGAGACTGAACACTCACATATATTCAGTATAGCATACAAACGCGTGATTGTCAATCACAATTCGAGAAGTAAAGCAAAGAAGATTATTATAACCATCGGCGAGCTTGGAGAACTGTTCCCGTGCAAGCGTTTTTTAAGAAAAAACGATGTTTTTATCAAAAAGTTTTGTTGAGCTATTGATTTTTAGAAGATTTGATATATAATGAAAAAGGACAATTATGCCGCACTTGCGGTGCCGTTTACAGCGGCGGAAAGGATATATTCTATGTCGAATGTTTTAGATATGTTTAAACTTGACGGAAAAGTTGCTCTTGTTACGGGAGGCGCCGGAAGCAGAGGCTTTAAGGGAAGTTACGGCTGTCAGATAACGATAGCTTTACTTCAGGCGGGTGCTGATGTCTGGGTTGCATCGAGAACACTCAAAACAAACGAAGAGTTTGCTGAAATGCTCAGAAAAGAAGGATATGAAAAAATTCACGCCGCATCATATGACCAGGGCGACGAGAATAGTATTCTCGCACTCCGTGATAAAATCATGGAAGAACACGGCAGAATCGATATTCTCGTTAACAACTCGGTTTACCGTGCGCCTTGCGATGACGGTTGGTACGATGACCCCGATTTTTTCGAGAAGAGCCTTTCGATTAACGGTACGGGCCTGTTTTCGCTTTCGAGAGCCTTCGGTAAAATCATGGCAGAGCAAAAGAGCGGCAGTATAATCAACATAGGCTCCTATATGGGACATCTTGCATATGACCCGTTCCTTTATAAAGGTATCGAAAAGATGGATACGTGGGGGGGCGCCGACTATTTCTACCACAAGGGCGGAATGCACAATTTGACAAGACTTTTCGCAAGCTATTACGGCTGTTACGGTGTTCGCTGTAACTGTCTTGCACTCGGCGGTCTGTTCAACAATCAGGACCCTCGCTTTATTGAAAGATATTCATCAAAGACAATGCTCGGTAGGCTTGCAAATGAGACTGACCTTATGGG
>CAZCSZ010000182.1:0-3414 GCA_964501305.1 uncultured Ruminococcus sp. | reverse complement strand
TCTTCAAGCCGTATAAAGAGGCAACAAAACTTACCTCAAAAGTCACACCGTCAAAATAATCACAAAAAGGAGGTTTTCAAAATGACGGAATGGATAGGAAACAATATCGCCACAATAGGTGTCAGCGCTTTGCTTATCGCACTCGTTACCGTAATTATTGTTTTCGCGGCACGGAATAAAAAGAAGGGGAAAACCTCATGTTCCTGCGGTTGTTCGGGATGCCCGATGAGCGGTTCCTGTCATCACTGATTATTAAAAAAGGCTCGGCGCCCGCCTTCGCAGACGGGCACCGAGGCTTTAAAACAGAAGTGAATACAACCCGCACGAAAAAGCTTTGATAAGACGCCGTCGAAATACACAGCCTGCAGGTACCTGTGCGGTTCAAACCGCCGCGGACAGCTCGCCTGTGGCGATTTTATTTGTTATTCCGTTACTTTTCCTATTAGCAAAAGTCAAACCCCGCGCGTTTAATCCTCACTTTGATTAAAACTTATCGAATTTTTCTGCACCGGCGGTCATAATCCATCTTAATATCAGGATATCCGCCGCCGTAAGCAGCACTCCGATGACCAGAAGATACACGGATGAGCCGATGGCCGAACTAAGAGGCAGATACAGTGCGGCAAGAACAATAGAAAGAACAATACCGCCCATAAGTGTTATGCCGACGGGACTGCTCTGCTTTATCGGAATAACCTCATTTGTCCAGTCGAAATTCGGAGATTTCAGGTTAAGTGCAAGTCCCGCAAACGCAATGAGCAAAACAAACGTAACAGCGGCAAATATGAACAAAATACAGTCCGAAAATCCGGCCTTCATAACCCACAGCAAGGCAATACTCAAAATAAGGACTGACGGCACGGCAATCAGCATATGAACTTTCAATTTCGCCGCAAAAATTTTACGTGGAGAAACAGGTGCGCATCGCAAAATCCATAAATTCTCCCCTTCAAGTGACACCGACAGAGCGCTTATGCATATATGCTATTCTTTTCTTGCACTCAATAGGCTCTTTTATTATCGAATGGCCGTCAACGGTTATCTCTCCCTCATCAAAGTCCAAAATTCCGCAGCAAGCCTTGATTGTAGCCGTTTTGTCCGCTCCGTTATGGCCTATAAAGCCGTATATCTCACCGCTTTCAATGTGAAGTGACAAATCGTCAACTGCTTTTTTATCTCGTATTTTTTGGTTAAGTGACTGATTTTAAGCATCTTTTCCCCCGTATATGGTTGGAATATAAATTGAATTGCGAAACGTTGCAGTTATAATCGGGTTCACGTTACCGTAAGGACAAAAGCATAACACACTCTCTCCTTACCATACTAACTGTTCAAATGTCTCGAGCGCTTTGCGGGCATTAGCACTCTGGTTTCCTATAACCGAACTCCACTCTCTTCGGTTTTTCGTCCGCCACTTTAATTATTGTTTAAAAATTCTTCAACGGCAAAATTAAACTCCGTCGGATTTTCGTTTGCGATAAAGTGCCCTCCCTTGAGGTACACAATTTTTGAATTGGGCAGACTGTTTGCTATAAGTTCTGTGTGCGAACGCCGAACAACGTCACGTTTCCCCGCAATCACAAGAGTCGGTACCTCGATTTTTCCGAGTGCACTTGAATCTATATGCGGTTCGTTAACCATAAGTCCCAACATCTCCGCATTTCGAACTGCTCTCTTATTCTGCTTCGAAAAACACCGTGCAATGCGGTATCCTATTTCAATTGGAACTTGAACCGAACGCTTAATCCCCGATGGGTCAATATTCCCTCCGTTCAAAATCAGTTTTTCTACCATATCGGCGTGACGAAGTGCAAACAGCATGGCAATATTGGCGCCATCGGAAAAGCCCAAAATATGCGCTTTTTCTATGCCTCTCTTCTTCATAAAATCATAGAGATCATTTGCAAATCGGCCGAGTGAGAACTCTCCCTCGCCTCTCGGCGTTTTTCCGTGCCCTCTCGTGTCCGGTGTTATTACCATGTAGTCTCCGGAAAAATAATCCGCTTGACTTTTAAAGTACTCACTGCTCTCGCCGTTTCCGTGAAGCATTATAAATGGAAAACCCTTACCCTGTTCTTTACAGTATATTTCAATATCCATCTCAATCCTCCAAAAACAGTTGTCGCGGAACGGAATCAAAAACAGCTGCATCATCAGGCACCGCAAAACCGATTTACTGTTTTCTCTGCTTTTACCGTCGTTTGTTTTAGAACGCTCGTTTTGCAACGCCTGTTTTATTATACATCTCAATCGCATTTTTGTCAACAGATTTTTCCCAAATACGAGAACAGCTTATAATGCCGAGCGTAAAATGCATTCGGAAAAGCCCCAAGACAAATGCACACCTTGTTGTCAACCGGTAAGCCGTAAGTGTTTTAATTTGCCGTTTTCAAGTCAAATGCCGCTCAGTCACTTCAAATGACAGTTCCTCAAAACACTCAGCGCAGCCAAAAAGCCGCGCAGTAATTTATTTATTTAGCTCTTTTAATCCGATTCAATGGGATACACGGCAAGAGCCTGTTCGTACAATCCCTCATAAGCAATCTCGGTAGCCTCTTTGGTGTATGCGACTTTCTTGCCTGCCACGGGGTCATTAAAGTAGTAATATTCATCATCGTATCCGACAAGAAGCATACAGTGCATAGGTGCTACCCACGTGAAGGTTTCGCCTTCACGCCCGTCCTTTACTGTCCATGTCCAATCCATAAGATAGGGCGCTTTCATATTCATTGTAGCCCAGAACACAACGGGTATCCCACGGCTTATATACTCGGAACAAAGAGTTTCAATCGGTACGCCGTGAAGTTCGTCTATTTTGTACTTATCGGTATCAATAAACTTTTCAAGAGCGTTTGCTATTACAGGTACATAACAGCAAAGACCTGTGGAATCTCTCGGATCTCCCGCAAAGTGAGTCCACGGACTGTAACCCGAATAAACACCGTTTTCATCAACAGACGGAACATCGCACATATCAAGATAGTTGTCAATAAACTCGTCCGTGTCAATATCTATTCCTATGTAGTTTAGTGCCATTACGGTACTGCAGCTCTCGCATCCGTTGGGGTAGTCAACCACCTGCCATATATATGGCACCTCCAAAATCGACGGCGGAGGGTCTATTACAGTAACAACAGCAGTCCCTATGCACGAATCGCTTGAGGGGGATACGCTGACAACAGACTCTCCGACACCGACAGCTTTCAGCAGACCGTCTTGGTTTACGGTAACCGAGCGCACATTCGAGCTTTTCCAATATACGCTTTCATTTGCGCCTTCCGGCTTCACAGCATAACTCAAATGATAGTCGCCGCCAACGGCAATTCTAAGCATACTCGAACCTTCAATGCCTATAGATTTTATAGGCTCGGCGCCGTCAAAGGGCGGAATCGCCTCTTCTTCTTTAATATACCC
>CAZCSZ010000181.1:0-3454 GCA_964501305.1 uncultured Ruminococcus sp. | reverse complement strand
CATAATAATCTCCGTTACTGTCCGTAATATTTACTGAGCGGCGACGCTCCGACGTGAGCGTGCGTCATTGCAAGAGCGAGTGCATCCGCCGTATCGTCGGGTTTCGGCGGCTTTTCAAGTCCCAAAAGTGTCGTTACCATCGTTATGACCTGCTTTTTGTCGGCTCTGCCATACCCGACTACCGCTTGCTTGACCTGAAGCGGCGTGTACTCGAAAATCGGTATACGGTGCTGACGTGCCGCAAGAAGAATAATCCCTCTTGCCTCCGCAACGACAATGCCCGTTTTCTGATTGGTATTCCAGAAAAGCTCCTCCACAGCCATTGCTTCGGGTCTGTATTTCTCCATAATATAAGAAAGCTGTTCGTGAATCTGAATGAGCCTTTCCTCAACGGGCAGACCCGCCTTCGTGAGTATGGAATCGTATGCCAAGGGGTTATACTTATATTTCACATAGTCGATAACTCCCCATCCGACAATCGCAATGCCGGGGTCAATTCCAAGTATTCTCACGGCAACCAGTCCTCCATTTTAACTATAATATCGTATTATATCATAGACTCTTTCACAAGTCAATCTTTTTTGAGTGATTTTCCACGTGGAACGAACATATTTTCGTTTTAACATCTTCAGGCTTTACATTTCGGTATTTTTATGCTATACTATAAATAATTCAGGCAAAAGCACGACGGTTCGGACATCCGACGTGTAATCAAAGAATATTCGGGACAGACGATATGACAGATATAAACACCGTATACATCGGAGAAACGGAGAAGAAAAAGCGAAGAAAATACCATCTTGCGCTTTGCTTCGGCGTTCCCGCACTGATTTTGTTTTCAATATACTTCTTTATGCAGGTCTATCCTTTCGGGGACAACTCCGTTTTGGTTCTCGACCTTAACGGACAGTACGTCTATTTCTTCGAACAGCTCCGAAGGATAATAACCGAGGGCGGAAGTTTTCTCTACTCGTTTGGAAGAGCTCTCGGCGGAGAGTTTATGGGCATTTACGCCTACTATCTCGCAAGCCCCCTGTCCTATATTGTCGCTATTTTCCCGAAGGAAAACATAACCGAAGCGCTTTTCCTCATAATTTTGATTAAATGCGGTCTGTGCGGCCTGACATTCGGCATTTACACGGAATGCACCCGAAAAATCGGCAGAACCGAAACCGTAATGTTCTCGTCAATGTACGCTCTTTGCGCCTTCTGTGTTGTAATGCAGCACAATATCATGTGGACGGACTGTATTTTTCTCTTGCCGCTCGTCATGCTCGGTATAAGACGCATGATTTCAAAAGGGAAAACGCCCCTCTATGTTCTGACTCTGGCACTTGCCGTTCTGTCGAACTTTTACATCGGATACATGATGTGCATTTTCTCGGCTGTCTACTTCTTCTACGCTTATTTTTCCATGACGGACAAAGAGAGAAATCCCTTCGGCGTGAAAGCGCACTTTACAAAGAGCGCACTTCGTATGTTTTTCTCATCAATTACGGCGGCGGCAATAGCGGCTGTAATTATAATTCCGACTTTATATTCCCTAAGCCTCGGAAAATCGACTTTTTCCGACCCTTCATTTGAACTTAAGCAAAAATTCGACTTCGCCGATGCGCTGACCAAACTGTATTTCGGCTCCTACGATACGGTGCGCCCCGAAGGGCTGCCATTCCTGTTCACAAGTATGCTCACGCTTATTACGGCACCCCTTTACTTCTTCTCGAAGAAAGTACCGTTGCGTGAGAAAATCGCATCGGGCATATTGGTTCTCGTATTCACTGCAAGCATGAATCTGTCGACTGTCGATATATTCTGGCACGGTATGCAAAAGCCGAATTGGCTCAATTACAGATACGCATTTATGCTTGTGTTCTTCTTCATCCTCTTCTCTTCGAAGGCACTTGAAGATATACACAATATAGGAATAAAACCCGTTGCCGTCTGCTTTGCCTTTGCCGTTTTGACACTGTTTTTCCTTCAAAAGCAGGAATACGAAAACCTGCCCGACCTTGCCTCGGTATGGGCATCAGTCGGTTTTCTCGCAGTCTACCTTGCCATTCTCAAATTCCGAGCATCGGATAAAGCCCGAATCAGGGAAACGGCAAGTGCCGTTCTTATAATCGTCGTCTGCTTTGAGCTGTTCTCGTCGGGACTGTACAACTTCTATGCCCTTGACAACGACGTATCCTATTCAAGCCGTGTCGGCTACAGAACGTATATTGACAAAATGCAGACGGCGGCGGATGATATCAAGAGTGCGGACAATTCCTTTTACAGAACGGAAATAACCTCTCACAGAAAAACAAACGACAATATGGCGCTCGGCACATACGGTCTTTCCGGCTCAACTTCGACTCTTAACGCCGAAACAATTAAGTTTCTGAACAGAATGGGATTTGCCTCGAAGTCGCATTGGTCGAAATACCTCGGACAGACCCCCGTTTCCGATTCACTTCTCGGAGTTAAGTACATTATATACGAAACGGACGAGGACGTGCCGTCACTCTACAAGACTTTGAAAGTATACGGTAATGACGGTATCCAAACCGTGAATAATCCCTATGCCCTCCCCGTGGCATTCGGAGTATCGGATAAATATTTGTCGTGCCCGTTCACCGACGATACGGCAACTCCCTCTCCGCTTGATAAGCTTGACCTTCTCGTCGGATATATGACGGGAACGGAAAGCGATGTCGGAATATTTGAGGATATAACTGAATACAATTCCTACTCCGAAAACATAACGAAAAAATCGACGGCAGACCATATAAAGTACGAAAAAACGGACAAAAACTCGGATGCTTACGTATCGTTTGTCTTTGAAGCTCCGAAGGACGGAGCGATATACTGCTATTTCCCGTCAAGCTACATGAGAGAATGCAATCTTTACGTAAACGGCACGAAAATCGGTACGTACTTCGGAAACGAAACGTACAGAACGGTCTGTCTGGGAACCTTCACCGAGGGAGACGGTGTTAACGTAAGACTCGAACTCAAAAAAGATGAGGTCTATCTCAAAGAAGGCTGCGCTTACTTCAAGGTATTCAACGAAGAAAAGTTTACGGAGTGCTTCAGTACTCTCTCGGAGTGTAAACTTAACGTCGGCGACTATACAGACGACACAATCGAAGGCAAAATCACCGTAAAAGAAGGGTTCGAAACGGTATTCACCTCAATTGCATACGACAAAGAGTGGAAAGTATATTGCGACGGAGAGTCTGTTGAAACTTCGAAAACACTCGATGCCCTTTTGACCTTCACTTTGCCCGAGGGCGAACACACCGTTGTAATGAAATACAGGCCTCGTTCCGTTGTAGTCGGAGGAGCCGTCTCAATTTGCGGTATTTCCGCATTCGTTTTACTCACCGTTGCCGATTATCTGCTCTCGAAAAAGGCAAAAAGCAGATTGTATTTCCCGCAAGGGGTATGCGACGTTGACGGCGACTGCTATGAC
>CAZCSZ010000180.1:0-3456 GCA_964501305.1 uncultured Ruminococcus sp. | reverse complement strand
GTTCTATACAGAGCTATGTGCCCGCTCTCACGCCTCTTCTCAAATACGGTATTGAAGAAGTTGTCGTGACAACATATCAGGCAATAAGCGGTTCGGGAAAAACATTCAAGGAATGGCCCGAAATGACAGACAACCTAATTCCGTTCATAGACGGCGAGGAGGACAAGAGCATGCTCGAACCCCTCAAAATATGGGGTGAGGTCCAGGGCGGAATTATCAAAGCGGCAAAGGAGCCGAAGATATCCGTTCAATGTCTCAGAGTCCCCGTTACAGACGGTCACTTTGCGGCTGTGTTCGTTAACTTCAAAAACAAGCCGCCGAGGGAAACGGTAATAGAAGAATGGAAAAACTACAGAGGCGTTCCCCAACTTCTCGAACTCCCTCATGCACCCAAACAGTTTATAACCTATTTCGAAGAAGATAATCGCCCGCAGACAGCTCTCGACAGAGACCTTTACGGTGGCATGGGTATTTCGGTCGGCAGACTTCGCACAGACGTAAACTTCGACTATAAGTTTGTCGGTCTTTCGCACAACACATTGAGAGGTGCGGCAGGCGGAGCAGTCCTTATAGCGGAACTTCTCTACAGGCAGGGATACCTCAACTGAATATCAATAACAAACAAAAGCGGCGGGAACAGATCCCGTCGCTTTATTTTTCAACGCAAAGCAAAACACCCGCTTTTGTTACCTTCCCCCCTCAGTGCCTCTTTTCGGCACTGAGGGGATTGCTTTCGGCAAAGATCAGATATAATCCGTCTCCCAACGCAGAACACACCGGTGCATACTTCGTTTGATTTAAAGTTTCATTTTTTCCGAGCAGAATCTTCTTGAGAGACTGAACGTCGGCGGTTGTGATTATTCCGTTACCATCAACATCGGCATTTGCGAATACTATATCGTCTTCGGCATACTTGCCTAAGACATAGTACTTCAACCTCTGTGCATGTTGCGCCAGCAGAGTTTGACCATTGATAGTCGTGTCCGAGTGCTTCGGTCTCGTTATCACAATATACCGAGTCACATCGGGAGCAGAAGTGACGTGTATATCCGTTCACATCACATGTAGGCGCAATAACAGTCTCGCTGAAATCATGCCAGAGGGCCGAATCGATAACTTCTTCTCTTTTTGTAGTGCCGCACTTAGGACAATTATAGCTGTCTACAGCATTTTAGGTGCATGTCGCCGGGGTTGTGCCTGTCTTTGACCAGTTGTGAGAATTGCAGGAGGCATTGTATATTATCTCTACCCCGTCAAAATCGTTTTCATACTCGTCTAATGCAGCCCATTCTTCTGCGCTTCCTGTATATTTCTTTATTGTCTTTTAAGCCCTTGTTGAGGCCGAAAAGGTACAACTTCATCCGACAGAATAAAAACGGCAAGACTGTTGAACACAGTCAGCAGAGCTATTTGTAAATCCGCAAGTTGCCACATAAGCCCGGACGATATGACAGAACCCATAACGGCGCACGCGGCGGCAAGTGTTATGTAGATACCCCTTGAGAGCCTGCCGCCTCTTATAAACCCCAACGCTTCAACGCCGTAATAGCTTTGACTGATGACAGTTGCAAGAGCAAACATAATCGCAGATGAAGAAATGAATATTTCCGATTCCCTTCCGAGAAACTTCCCAAATGACGAAATCGCAAGCTCAATTCCGTCCTTCCCGCCGACATCGGCAATTAAAATCACAATTGCCGTTACGGTACACATCACAACAGTGTCGCAAAAGACCTCAAAAATACCGAGGCACCCTTGGTGGTGCGGACTTTTCGTATCAGCCGCCGCATGGGCTGTCGGCGCCGTTCCGCAACCTGCTTCGTTTGAAAAAATCCCACGTGTAACCCCGTATCTGACAGCCTGCCCTACGCCGTACCCAACTGTGCCTCCGAGTGCCGCCCTTGTACCGAATGCTCCCTTGATAACAGACAAAATAGCGTTCCCCGCCGATACGGGATTTGACAGTATAATAATAAATGAAAGCAAAAGATAAGCAGCCGACAGAAACGGTATAATCACGGCAGTAAAGTTTCCGACCCTTCCTGCGCCGCCCGAAACCACAATACATATCAAAACAGCGAAAACCGCTCCCACAGCTATTGCGGGTATGCCTTCAAAAGCGCCCGCTGCCGCATTTACCTGAACTATATTCCCGGTAATCAAAGAATTTGTAACAAGTAAAACCGAAAATATGACTGCCGATATTGACGATGCCCTTTCCCCAAGCACGGGAGCAAGTCCTTCCTTTATGTAATAAGGCGCTCCGCCGTAGTACTCGCATTTTCCATGTGTTATTCTCACCCTTCGGTACTTAACCGCAAGAGCAACCTCGGCATATTTAATGCCCATTGCGACGAAGGCGGAAATCCACATCCAAAAGACCGCTCCCGCACCGCCCGCCGTCACCGCAGTTGCAACGCCTGTTATATTCCCTACGCCGAGCGTTCCCGCAAGGGCAACCGACATCGCTTTAAGAGGCGAATTCCCCTTGCCCGCTGTCCTTGCCGTAAGGCTCTTTGCGAACTTAATCGGATGAAGAACGAAGAATGCCTTAAGTTTATAAAGGAAATAAACGCCGACAATTACAAGAAGCGCAGGCAGAACAATCCCCGACAGAAATGAATTGATTTTTTCAAGACAGACCATTTTCCTTCTCCTCTTTAAATTATATATGTTCTGCACGTTAACTCTATTACCCAACCGCATCATTTCCGTTTTTTTCGTTCTAAAACCCGCATTTTTACGCCTCAAGACATTAGAGTGCTAAAAATCGGCCTTCCCGTCCCGATTTAAAATGTGAACATTTCGTTAAATCTCGAAAAAACTATTGATTTTTCGTATGTTCTGCATTACAATGTACACGTACAAGGTTAGCACTCAACTCAAAAGAGTGCTAAAATACAAACAAGTTAATTCTACATGCTGAAAAGGCATATATCAGGAGGTACATCATGACTATTAAACCACTTGCAGACAGAGTTGTTGTTAAAGCCGTTGCGGCTGAGGAAACGACCAAAACGGGAATTATTCTTCCCGGTGCGGCTCAAGAAAAACCGCAGGTAATGGAGGTTGTCGCAGTAGGCCCCGGCGGAAACGTTGACGGAAAAGAAGTCGTTATGACCGTCAAGGTAGGCGACAAAGTAATCACAAGTAAGTATTCGGGAACCGAAGTTAAATGCGACGGAACAGAATACAGCATCGTTCGCCAATCCGATATTTTGGCAATCGTCACAGACTGAATAACAGAAAAAGGAGATAATTATTATGGCAAAAGATATTCTTTACGGCGTTGAAGCAAGAAACGCTCTTATTAACGGTGTCGACAAACTCGCCGATACAGTAAAAATCACACTCGGTCCCAAAGGAAGAAATGTTGTTCTTGACAAGAAATTCGGTTCTCCCCTTATAACAAACGACGGCGTTACAATCGCAAAGGAAATCGAACTCGAAGACGGC
>CAZCSZ010000179.1:0-3494 GCA_964501305.1 uncultured Ruminococcus sp. | reverse complement strand
TCTAACGAGAAAGAAGAACAGAGAAAGAGTAAACCCGCTGTAGCCTTGCAAGGCGGAGAAGAAACAGCAAACAAACCCACTGTCTGCCGACCCCTGTACAAAAGTTTTCGGTTGAGCCTTTTCCAAAAGGCTCATGGGGCGTGGGGCAAAGCCCGGCATATAGTGTTTAAGGGGTAAATTTAAAGATTTGGATTGAATATGGTTCTGTTGTGAAGGAATTGGCAACGGAGCCGGCATTATTGCCGAAAACGCAAAGGGCGTTTGAGCTGAATGTATTTGTATGGGATGAATTTCTTGTGACTGTAACTCTGCAGCGGTATCGGTTGCCGTTTAGAAACCTGTCGAATGTGAAGAAGTTCTCGTCTGACTCTACTGTTTTGAGTACACCGTCTGTGAATTCCGCATTGGAGTTTCTGAAGTTGTTGATTTCGGAAACGAATTTTTGATAATCGGTATTCTCGTGTCCCCACGGGAAGGGGGCACGGCAGAACGGGTCGTGATAGCCTTCAAGTCCCGCCTCGTCGCCGTAGTATACGGAGGGAACGCCGTAGGCAAGAGCGCAGAGGGCGTATGCACAGCGAAGCTTTCGGAAAGCTGTTTTTCTTTCGTCTTGGGATAGGCGTGCACTTGAGGCATCGGAGTTTGTTTCGGGTACGTAGTCTGTGCCCAGGACTGTCAGTATTCTTTCGGTGTCATGGGTTCCGAGAAAGTTCATAAGGCAGTTAAGGGACGGGTCGGGATAGTGACGATTAATAATTTCGAGGGTATCTTCGAGTTTTTTGTTATTGCCCTTTTTAATGAAGGAAATAATTGCGTCCCGAAGGGGGTAGTTCATGACTGAGTCGAGCTGATTGCCTGTCAGATAGTGACGGCGTTTTGAATATGCGACTTTGTTTGATGCATCCTCCCACACTTCGCCTATAATTACGCCGTCGGGATTGAGTTTTTTCACACACATTCTCAGCTCTTCGAGAAAGCCGTCGGAGAGCTCGTCGGCAACGTCTATGCGGAAACCGTCAATGCCCATTTTCATATATTTTTCCACAACGCCGCCTTCGCCTAAAATGAACTTTCGGTAGCTGTCGCAATCACAATCGACTTTAGGTACGTTTTTGTTGCCCCACCAGCAGTCATATTCGCCGTTTTCCCTGAAGAAATACCACTTGGCATACGGCGAGTTCGGATTGCGGAATGCGCCGTTTGTGTATCTGTTCTTAATGTCGAAATAAATACTGTCGGCGCCCGTGTGATTGAAAACGCCGTCAAGGATTATGTGCATATTGCGCTTCTTACATTCGGATATAAGATGTAAAAGTGCTTCGTCGCCGCCGAAGGAATTGTCAACTGTCATGTAGTCTTCGGTGTCGTATTTGTGATTTGACGGAGAAGAAAAAATCGGGTTCAGATAAAGGGTTGTACATCCGAGAGACTTTATATAATCAAGCTTTTCGGCAACGCCGTAAAGGTCACCGCCGAAGAATTCGTTGCTCTCAAAGTCGGCGCCTCTGTACGGCGGGTATTCCACTTTTCCGTATTCGAAGTCGGGATTGTACTTTCCGTCGGGGCGCACCTTGCATTTTCCGCTTTTGCGGAAACGGTCGACAAATATTTGATATATGCCGCCTTTCCTCAAAAAATCGGGCGTTTTGTAATCTTCGCTGTACAACATAAGCTGACGGTCTCCTGTGTTTTCGGTTAAACGCTCGGAGGACTCGCCGCCGTAAATATGTTCCGAACCGTCCTTGTTTTTTATCACATAATGATAGTAATACAGACATTTGTCGGAAAGGGCAAGGAGAATATCAAAGCTCAGTTCAAACACATATTTGCCACCCGCCTCGGCGGGGCAGAGCGTAATTTCACGCTCGCCCGCGTCATAGCCGTCCGAGTGAAGAACCGCTTTGATGCTTTCGATCTCGCTTTGCTCCGATGCCGTAACGCAGATAGTAATATGTCCGCCTTTGCTGTACGGAAAAGCGCCTTTGTCATGCCTTTTTGTCTGTATATTACCGTTTGATACGTATATTTCTTCTTTAAACTCCATTTTTTAATCCCTTTGGGATGCCGAGTTACCGAACGGGCTTTATGTGCCAGATGTTCTCGGCATATTCTTTTATGCTGCGGTCGGCGGCAAAAAATCCCGCACCCGCAATGTTTGAAAGCGACTTTTTGAGCCACGTTTCACGGTTACTCCAATCACGTCTTATTTGCTCGGATGAGTTCATATAAGACTCAAAATCGGCAAGGCACATATAAGGGTCACCTATTCCCGTGGAATTTACGAAGTAGTTGGCAAGGTTTGTAAACGAATTGCCCGCAAATCCGCCTCTTAAAGTGCTGATAACTTTGGCGAGGCGTTCGCTTTTCCTCAAATAGTATGATGAATCGTATCCCTGCTGCCACAGCTCGTCGACTTCTTCGGAATTGAGACCGAAGATGTATATATTGTCATTGCCGACGGCATCTCTCATTTCAACGTTTGCTCCGTCAAGCGTGCCGACGGTGAGAGCACCGTTAATCATGAATTTCATGCATCCTGTGCCGCTTGCTTCTTTACCCGCCATTGATATCTGTTCGCTTATATCGCTTGCGGGCATGAGCTTTTCCGCAAGGCTGACGTTGTAGTCCTCAAGGTAAATTACACGGATTATATCACGGACTCTCGGGTTTTTGTCTATCTCGGCGCCAAGTGACCATAAAAGCTTTATAATCTCTTTGGCAAGATAATATCCCGGTGCTGCTTTTCCGCCGAAAATGAATGTACACGGTTCAATGTCCGCATTCGGATTTTCGAGGATTTCGTTATACAAAGCGATTATTTTCAGCGCGTTGAGCGTTTGCCTCTTGTACTCGTGTATTCTTTTAACCTGAACGTCGAAAACAGATGACGTATCGAGCGTCGTTCCGCATTTTTCGAACAGCAACTTCGAAAACGTGAGTTTGTTGTCCGCTTTTATTCTGTCAAGCCGTTCCAAAACCGATTTGTCGTCTTTGAAAGCGGCAAATTTCGACAGCTCTTCGGGGTTTTTCCTGAATCCGTCACCTATACATTCTTCAAGAAGGCTGTCAAGTGCGGGGTTGGAGTAGCAAAGCCATCTTCTGTGCGCAATTCCGTTGGTTACGTTTGTAAATTTATACGGTGTTGCCTTGTAATAGTCATGGAAAACGGTCTTTTTGAGAATTTCCGAGTGAAGTGCGGATACGCCGTTTACCGTATGCGATGCGGCAACGGACAAATTAGCCATTCTGACTTGGTTGTTTGCGCATATAGCCATTCTCGATATGCGTTCCCAATCGCCCGGATACATATTCCAAAGGTCGGCGCAAAGTCTGCGGTTGATTTCTTCGACTATCATATAGATTCTCGGAAGTTTGAGCTTGAACAATCCGTCATTCCACGTTTCAAGCGCTTCGGGCATTACGGTATGGTTCGTATAAGATACGACGGCACATACGGTGCTCCATGCTTTTTCCCACGAATATGAGTATTGATC
>CAZCSZ010000178.1:0-3513 GCA_964501305.1 uncultured Ruminococcus sp. | reverse complement strand
GAATATGTTCCGGATACGGAATATACCGCCAAAACGGATGTATTGACTTTTGACGACGAGGACAATATGTTTGAGGCGATGAATGCCGCTTTGTTTGCTTCGTACCCCGCTGTTGCCAACAATCAGTTTGACATTTTCTTGATTCACGGCTATGATGAGTTTGAAAAACTCGCATCCGACCTCCAACTTGCGGACCTTCACGACAATCTTGCCGACGAGAGTAAAGTTCTCCGCAGTTACATTTTTCCGTCTCTTCTCGACGGAGCTCAGTACGACGGATGTACATATGCTATACCCAACAACCGTGCTGTCGGCGAATACGAAATAATGCTTGTCAACAAAGAAATTGCCTCAAGCCTTTCGTATGACCCTTCCCGTTTTACAACGGTACAGAGCCTGTTTGACTACGATGACTCCGGTATTTCGTTTATTGAAGATGTAAGGAAAACACTTCCGGACGTTACACCTGTTGTCGGAACATTCTCCGCTCCTTATATTAAATATTGGAATGAAAATGACGATGATTCGTTCTCGCTTCTTTCTTCGCTTGTAAGTAAAGATATGGAGTATACCGATATTTCGATTTTAAATACCTTTAAGAATACAAACTATGTCAATGCGACTCTCTACTCTAAGAGAATAAAAGAAATTTCCGCACCCGGAAAGTTTGACAGCTCCAAAAACTTTGCAGTAGGATTTACAACCGCAACAAACGAAGAAATAGATAAGTATTCCGAAAAGTATCAGGTGGCGATTATTCAGAACCCGAGGCCGAGTCAAGAGGAAATCTTCAAGTCGATGTTTGCTGTAAGCGCATATACAAAGGACGTTGACCGTGCAATGGAGGTTATCACACTCCTCAACACCGACACGGAACTTCGCACTGTACTTCAGTACGGAGTGAAAGGCACTCATTGGAGATATAACGTTGACGATGAGAGCGTTATCGATATCATAAGTGATAAGTACAGTATGGATATTAACGAAACGGGCAACGTATACATGACGTACCCCGCCGCAGGCGTACCGATGACCGAGTGGAAGTATGCGAAGGCGCACAACCTCGATTCGTTTGTACCCAAGACCAACGGCTTCGTTTACAGCAACGAAAAGACCGCGCCTCTTCTTGAAGAGCTGGCAAAAGAGTCCGAGAGAATTAAGGCCAAGGTAGATGCTATGAGCGCCGCCGAATTCAGTTCGAATCTTCAGTCACTTCGTGATGAAGTCGACGCTCTTTCATGCGTGCAGAAACTTGTTTATATGCCTACGGATGAAGAGGACCCCGCTTTTGATTTTGAAGAATCGATAGCTTATGAATGGATTGAATTCTTAAACAGATAAGTGTTCAAATGAGAAAGCTTCGGCTTTCTCATTGAATTTTAAGTTTACTTTATATAACATGGAGAAACGAAGATGAACAGGACAAAAAAGATTATCTGGGGCGCTGTACTTATAGCTGTCGGCGTTCTCCTTGCACTTCGCGGATTGAATATAATCAACTTCAGTTTGTTTTTTGATGGCTGGTGGGCTGCTCTTATAATAATTGTTTTCGGTATCGGACTTATAACAGAACGTGATAAATTATCATGCCTTATAGGCGTTATTATCGGTGTATTTTTGTTCCTCTGTTGCCGTGGTATTTTGGAATTTTCAATGATTTGGAAACTCATCGTTCCCGTTATAATATTTGTTATCGGCATTAAACTTATAGTGGGTGCCGTTCGGGGCGACAAAGCAAACCGCATGATTGACAATATGAGAACGGACGGAAAACATCCGAAACGCGAAAGAGCATCTTTCGGCAGTGTTAACGTAGCTTATGTCGGCGAAGTGTTCGAAGGCGGTGAATTCAACTCTGAATTCGGAGCGCTCCGTTGTGACCTTCGGGGAACAATTATCGAAAACGACTGTGCTGTACGTGCATCGGCGGTATTCGGCGGTATTGAACTGTACGTTCCCGATAACGTTACAGTCAAGGTTAATTCAAACAGCATTTTCGGAGCAGTCAGCAATTCAAAAAACAAATCACAGGGCCAACACACTCTGTATATAAATGCAAACGCCGTTTTCGGCGGAATTGATATCAAATAACCGATATTAGAATTAAGGCACCGCAGATTTTTTGCTGTGCTTTTTGCTTTTAATTCGAAATATCCGTAAAAGACGTCAGTCTTTGGGGTTGATTTATCAGATTGAATATGATATACTGAATTTAACATAAAAAGAGATAATTACGGAGGCATATTTTGTCCGAAGAAAAGAAAAAAACTTTGATTACTGTGGGGCTTGATAAGCTCATTAAGGAAATGAAGCTCAAAACCAATTATTTACCGGTTAAGGCGGAAAATATTCTGATTTCACGTTGCGAAATCAACAGACCCGCTCTGCCGCTTACGGGCTTTTACGGCTGCTTTGAGCCTGACAGAATACAGATTATAGGAAACACTGAATGTGATTATTTAAAGGAGTTTCCGGATGAAACTGCATTTTCAAAGCTTGAAACTCTGTTTGAAAAGAGACCCGTTTGTGTGATTTTTACACACTCTAACTCAGTTGACACCAAAATAATCGGGCTTGCTGAAAAGTATTCCGTGCCGCTTCTTTCGTGCGACCGTTCAACATCTGCTTTTCTTGCCGCAGTCATAGCTTTTCTCAATTTAAATCTCGCCCCCCGTATTACAAGACACGGAGTTCTTGTCGAAGTCTACGGCGAGGGTATTCTCATTCTCGGCGACAGCGGTATAGGAAAGAGCGAAACCGCAATAGAACTTTTGAAGCGTGGGCACAGACTCATTGCCGACGATGCTGTGGAAATCAAGAGAGTATCCGATAAAACTCTTGTCGGAGCGGCCCCTGAAATGATTAAGCACTACATGGAGCTCAGAGGCATCGGACTTGTTGACGTTTCGAGACTGTTCGGTACGGGCTCTGTTAAAGACACGGAAAAAATCGATTTGGTAATCAAACTCGAACCGTGGGAAGAAGGAAAAATGTATGACCGTTGGGGCATTGAAGAGAAGTATACCGACATTATGGGACTTAACATTCCTACAATGACAATTCCGGTTCAACCCGGACGGAACCTTGCAGTGATTATTGAGATAGCGGCTATGAGTACACGTCAAAAACGTTCGGGGTATAACGCCGCCAAAGAGTTTAACAGAAAACTCATGGAATCAATGGGACTTCATGAGGATGACGAGTAACGATTTCGGAGGAATAAATGCTTTACAAAAAAATAGAAGAACTCATAAAAGAGATTGAAAACGAAAGGGGAACTGAGGGTGTACTGCCGCAGGAAACCTATTACTTAAAGAATGAAAAAATACTTGCCCTGCCTCGCAAACTCGGCGAATCGAGATTTCCGTATGACGCCGACGGCTTTGTCGTATGGGCTTATCAAACAGGATTTATAGCGGCATGTGACTCTCTGTTCACTGTCTTTAAAACCGCAAACTTCGGGGAGGAACCCGTTATAAACTTCTTTGGAGGAATTGAAGATAAGGACGGATT
>CAZCSZ010000177.1:0-3522 GCA_964501305.1 uncultured Ruminococcus sp. | reverse complement strand
GGCATAGTCGCCGATACACATTGCATGAGGATATGCGCCAGACTCGGTTTTTACGGGGAAGGAAAAAAAGACCCTTTGCTCACGGAAAGGGTTATGGACAAATATATAGAAAAAAACGAGCAGTCGGACTTCTGCCACCGCATTGTGAATTTCGGCAGGGACGTTTGCAATGCGAGAGCACCGGTTTGCACTTCATGCGTGCTGTCCGATGTGTGCGACAAATATTTAAGAGACAATGAAACCGAAGGAGGAGAAAAGTCATAAAATGAAAGACAAAAAGAAGAAAAATCCAAGGCTCGGCAAGGTCGGCGGTCAGGCTGTCCTTGAAGGTATTATGATGAAAAGCGGCGACAGGATAAGCCTTGCCGTAAGAGAAGATGACGGGGATATTGCCGTCAAAAACAGCGTTTCCGTGTCACTCAGAAAGAAGAACAAAATACTCAACCTGCCGATCATAAGGGGATGCATTAATTTTGTCGAGACACTCGTTATGAGTTACACAACCCTTGAGGACTCGGCTAAGATGCTCGGCATGGACGAGATTGACGAAGAAACGAAGTTCGACAAATGGATTAAGGAGAAATTCGGGGATAAAATAATGAACGTCGTGATGGCTCTTGCCGCTGTAATCGGCGTTGCACTTGCGCTTTTTCTCTTTACGTTTTTACCTGCGCTTATTACAAAATGGCTTAATTCGCTCACCGAAAACGGTCTCGGCTGGTGGCAAAATTTAATATCCGGCGGTATCAGGATATGTATTTTCGTTGTGTATATGGCGCTTGTATCGCTTATGAAAGATATCAGACGTACATTTGAGTACCACGGCGCCGAACATAAATCGATTGCCTGTTATGAGGCGGGAGAAGAGCTGACTCCCTCCAACGCAAAAAAATACACGAGATTTCACCCTCGTTGCGGAACAAGCTTTATATTTGTAATTCTGATTATTTCCATACTGATTTTCTCCGTTGTGAAATGGGATACGAATATATTTGTTATGATAGGGCTCAGGCTTTGTCTTTTGCCTGTCGTTGTCGGTATAAGTTACGAATTTTTAATGCTGACGGGAAAGCACCCCAATAAATTTACGTTAATTCTTGCATATCCCGGTCTTTTGATGCAGAGAATTACTACTAAAGAGCCGGACGAAAAGCAGCTTGAAGTGGCAATTGCCGCGTTGAAATGCGCTCTCAAGGATGAGTTTTCCGAAACGTATGACTATTACGAGAACAAATCCAAAGAAAAAAGGACAAATGACGGCAAAACCGAATGCGAATATTCCGTGCATGACGAAATGCGGGATAATGCCGACGGCAATAAGGTACAGGATGAAGCGAATGTCGTAATAGGCGAAAACGAGACGCAAAATAAGACACTGAGTGAAGAGCAAAGTGAAGCTGACGGCAACGAAAAAGCCGAAGGAATTTCAGGTACGGATGTTTCCGAAATATGCGGACATGACGCTGCGAACAATTGAATCCCGCCTGAAGGATGCGGGAATTGAGGCATATTATTTTGAAGCGTGTTGTCTTGCGGAGCATTTTCTCAATATTCCGAGGGCACATCTTATTGCCGAAAAGGATAAAACTCTTCCGAGCTCGGCAGAACTTGAAGCGGCGCTTGAAAGAAGATGCAAACGTTGGCCTCTTCAGTATATTATCGGCGAGTGGTATTTCATGGACGAGGTTTACAAGGTCACTCCCGATGTGCTCATACCGAGGCAGGACACAGAAGTATTGGTTAAGGCAGGTGCAGATCTTCTTCCGGCAGGCGGATGTTTTGCCGACCTTTGTACGGGAAGCGGCTGCGTTGCGATATCGCTTCTGACCCACAGACCCGATGTGTCGGGAGTTGCAGTCGAAAAATATTCAAAAACTCTTGATGTCGCAATGGAAAACGCTGAGTTAAACGGTGTATCGGAAAGGCTCGGATTTATTCTCGGAGATGTCACTCAAGATGTCTTCGGAAAAGACGAACTGTTTGATGCGATTTTGTCTAACCCGCCGTACGTTTCGTTGGACGAATACGTGAGTCTCGGAGAAGAAGAAAAGGCAGAACCGAGACACGCTCTGACCGACGGGAATGACGGTTTAAGCCTCATTCGAAGCATACTGGACTTGTATCCCTCTCACATAAATGAAGGCGGCTTTTTGGCACTTGAAATCGGTTGCGGACAGGGTGCTGCGGTTGCTTTTGAGGCAAGACAGCGGCATATGAAATGCGAAACGCTAACCGACATTGAGGGACGTGACAGAGTATGTATAATAAGGAAATAACGGTGTTTTGAAAAATGAAGACAATAATGGATTTATTTAAGGCAATAAGCGGAATTGCGACTGCTGTTTTGATTTATATTACTGCAAGCCGTGCCGCCGTCGGCGAGGACGGCATATTGCTGCTTTGTGTACTTTGTGTTTTGGCGATTGCGGTTTTTGTTCTTTCTTTTGCCGTGTCATCGCTTGAAACTAGAGTTAAAAACCTTGAGGACACTTTGGGTATCTACGTTGACAGAGGATATGAGGACAGCGAGCCCGAACAGAAAACGTGTAAGAACTGTTTTGCCGATGTCAGTGCCGACTATGTGGTGTGCCCATATTGCGGAACGCATTTTGACGATACGGGAGACTTCGGAAACCCTTATATCGAAAGCATATCCGAAGAACAGTCGGAATCGGTTGAAGATGCAAAAACGGGAGATAACCTCACCGACATCGAAAACCGCTGACAAAACAGCCGGCATGACATCATATTATATTATTAAACTCGGAGGCTCTTATGGCAAATGAGAAAACAAGACTTTGCATACTGTTCGGGGGTAAATCATCCGAACATGAAGTATCTTTGATATCAGCTTACGGTGTTCTTTCAAATGTTGACAGGGAACGCTTTGACGTTATATCGGTAGGCATAACCGAAAAAGGGGAATGGTATCTTTACGAAGGCGCACTTGACAAAATAAAGGACGGCACATGGTGCCGTAAACCCGAATTCATGAAGAAAATAATAATAGACCCGTCTCCAACGGCGGACAGCTTTGTTGCGCTGACACACGACGGCAAAGCCGAAAGGCTGAAAGTTGATGTCGTGTTTCCCGTACTTCACGGAGCAAACGGTGAGGACGGAACACTTCAGGGACTCCTTTCTCTTGCGGGAGTACCGTATATCGGATGCGACCATACGTCAAGCGGTGTATGCATGGATAAGGTATTTACCAAACTTATAATAAACCAAACGGACATTCCACAGGCAAAGGCAATAATAGCGAATAAATCGGATTTCCCCGACAGTTTTGACAAAACGGCAGCGGAAATTGAGAAGCTGTCATACCCCGTTTTCGTAAAACCCTCAAGAGCGGGTTCGTCGGTTGGCGTGTCGAAGGCCTGTGACAGGAACGAACTCAAAAAAGCACTTGAAATAGCTTTTGCCGAAGATACCAAAGTTTTGGTTGAGGAATTTATAAAGGGCAGAGAGTGCGAGGTTGCGATTTTCGAGAACAGAGGGGAGGTTATATCCTCTGTTGCC
>CAZCSZ010000176.1:0-3527 GCA_964501305.1 uncultured Ruminococcus sp. | reverse complement strand
GCCGTAAGCACACCCTTCACAGGGAAACAAAATAAGAAAGGAGAAATCAAAATGGCTGAAAAAGAGACAAAAGTTGTGAAAACTTCTAAGAAAACAAAATCAAACACGCCCCAGATTTTCTCCCGAATACACGCTTGGTTCAGAAGCTGTAAGGCCGAACTGAAGAAAATCACATGGTCATCATGGTCTTCCGTTAAGACAAACACCCTCATGGTACTCATTTCGATTATCGTTATAAGTGCTGTTATCGGTCTTGTTGACCTGCTTTTCTCACAAGGTATCGTTATTCTCAGTATTCTGTTATAATCGCAGGCGGTTAGGCTATGGGTGATTTTAACAATTTAGGAGTTAAGTGGTACGTTGTACACACTTATTCCGGATACGAGAACAAAGTTAAGGCAAATCTTGAAAAGATAATAGAGAACCGTCATCTCGAACATTTGATTTACGACATATTCATTCCAATGGAAACCGTCGTAGAGAAAACAGGTGACGACGAAAAAGCAGTTGAAAGCAAACTGTTTCCCGCATATGTTCTTGTCAAGATGATAATGACTGACGAAAGTTGGCACGTGGTAAGAAATATCACGGGTGTTACGGGTTTCGTCGGCCCCGGAAGTGCGCCTGTTCCTCTTACGGACGAAGAAGTTGAAGCATTTATCCACGAAGAACACGTTGAAGAAACATTCACCTTCAAAATCGGTGATACCGTTTCAATCACGAGCGACCCGTTTGCTCAACTCGGTTACACGGGAACACTTACCGAAATCTCCGATGACGGACAGGACGTTACGGTTGTCATTAATATGCCCGGACGTGCTATGCCTGTCAAGCTCAGCATCAGAGATATCAAAAAAATCGAAGAATAATTCTTCAAGGTTAGAAACTCCTTTCAAAAGCAACGTGGGAGGAAGAAAAATTCATTCAATTCTTCCGTCATAAACCACAAACGGAGGTTAATAATTTATTATGGCTAAGAAAATAATCGGTTATATCAAACTTCAGCTTCCTGCCGGCAAGGCTACTCCTCAGCCGCCTGTAGGACCTGCTCTCGGTCAGTACGGACTTGCAATTCCCAACTTCACAAAGGAATTCAACGAAAGAACAAAGAACGATATCGGTCTTATCATACCTGTAGTTATCACAGTATACGCTGACCGTTCCTTCTCTTTCATTACAAAGACTCCCCCCGCAGCCGTACTTATAAAGAAAGCTTGCGGTATTGAAACAGCATCCGCAAAACCGAATTCCGTTAAAGTCGCAACTATTACAAAAGAACAGGTTAAGACTATTGCGGAAACAAAGATGAAAGACCTCAATGCAGGTTCTGTAGAAGCTGCAATGAGCATGATAGCAGGCACCGCCCGTTCCATGGGTGTTGTAGTTGAAGACTAAGGAGGGAAAGAGCAATGTTTAAAGGTAAAAAATATAAAGACAGCGTACAGCTTATCGAAAAGGCGAAGCTTTACGACCCCCAAGAGGCTATTTCTCTCGTATGCCAGACTTCAAAGGCAAAATTCGACGAAACAATTGAAATTCACATCCGTCTCGGCGTTGACTCAAGACACGCAGACCAACAGGTTCGCGGTGCTGTAGTACTTCCCAACGGAACAGGTAAAACAGTTCGTACGCTCGTTTTCGCCAAAGGCGATAAAGCAGATGCCGCACGTGCCGCAGGCGCTGACTATGTCGGCGATACCGACTACGTCGAAAAAATCCAGAAAGAAAACTGGTTTGAATTCGACGTTGTTATCGCAACTCCCGATATGATGGGCGTTATCGGACGTCTCGGTAAAATCCTCGGCCCTAAGGGTCTCATGCCGAACCCTAAAGCAGGTACGGTAACTATGGACGTAGCACGTGCTGTTACAGAAGCTAAAGCAGGTAAGATTGAATACCGTCTTGATAAGACGAACATTATTCACTGCCCCATAGGCAAAGCTTCGTTCGGTCCCGAAAAGCTTCAGGAAAACTTCGATACTCTCGTAGGTGCCGTTATTAAAGCAAAGCCGGCAGCTGCAAAAGGTCAGTACATCAAGAGTTGCGTTATCGCATCCACGATGGGCCCCGGTATCAGAGTTAACGGCGCAAAGCTCGGCTGATAATTCAAATTTAAGCGGGGATTTTCCCCGCTTTTCTTTTTTGAAGTGGAAATATGCATATTAACGATATAATTATTCTGAAAATCGACGAAACGAACATTTTAGGTTGCGGTGTTGCAAGACACTGCGGCATGATTGTATTTTGCGAAGGTGCAATTGAGGGTGATACGGTAAAAGCGGTTGTAACATCTGTCAAAAGCAATTACGGTACGGCAACGACAATGGAGATTATCTCTCCTTCCAAACACAGAATTAAGCCCCTGTGTCCTTATTTTGGAAAATGTGGCGGTTGTACGTTTTCAAACATTACATACGAGCATGAACTAAGCGTTAAGAAAGCGGCAATTGAAAACGCATTCAGACGTTGCGGCATTACCGACGTTTACGTATCCGATATCCTTCACGGCGATGAATACAATTATCGAAACAAAGCCGTGTTTCGTTTTGACAGCGAGAAGAACATCTGCTTTTACGCTAGAAAGAGTAATGATTTTGCAAAAGTCGATGAATGCTTAACCGTCAGTCCCGCTATTAATATAATAATGAAGGAAAGCGAAAGGCTGATTAAATCGAGCGATTCTCTTTCACCGTCCGATTTAACTTATCTATATATTCGACATATGCCAAAAACCGACGAGGCATCGGTCACGGTAGGTTACAAAGGAGAGAACAGTCTTTTGAATTTTGCAACTTCCCTTTGTAAATCCTTGCCTAATGTCAAATGTATAATGCAGGGAAAAGAAAGAAATCCCGAAAGCAAAAAAGAAAGACTGCTGCCTATTTTCGGTTCTGAAAAGATAAACGGATTATTCTGTTCACTCAAAACAGAGATATCTCCAAGGGCATTTTTTCAAGTAAATCACATCGTTGCCGAAATGATTTGCAAGACAGTATCCGAGAGTTCCGAACTTGAGGCAGACGATACTTTTATTGACCTTTATTGCGGTACGGGAATAATTGGACTTACAGTTGCCGCAGAACACCCGTATGCTAAGATTATCGGAGTCGAAATTAACGAATCGTCCGTAAAGAACGCAAAAGAAAACGCACGGGCAAACGGAATTACCAACGCCGAATTTTACTGCCGCGACAGCGCCGATGCCGCTGGACTTTTCAATGAAACCGTCAAATGTCTTGCAGTTGATCCTCCGAGAACAGGTCTGTCAAAGGATACCGTGAGTGAAATAAAGAACATTGCACCGAAGAACATTATATACGTCTCATGTAATCCTTCAACACTCGCAAGAGATATAAAGAACCTTTCAGACAGCTATAAAATCAACAGGGTACTTTCCGCCGACTTATTTCCACGAACATCACATGTGGAGACGGTTGTTTTGATGTCAAGAACCAAACAATAGCGTAAAGGGGGATATACGATGAATTTTTCATTCGAATCTTTTGTGAATGGTCAATTTGATTATG
>CAZCSZ010000175.1:0-3532 GCA_964501305.1 uncultured Ruminococcus sp. | reverse complement strand
TCTCTGTAGTAAGGGTCGCATGTGAAATCCTTTACGGAAAGCTCACGGAACATAGGCAAAAAGTAATTTCTGAAAAAGGCTTTGTCCGGCCCCAAAGTATCCATTCCGAACATCGCCGCCGTATATTCGGCATATGCGTTTTCGAGAGAAACGCCGCTTGCATCCGATATTTCTTTAACGCTTTCCATATCGGCAAAATCAGGTGCGACATTCAGCAAAATGCTCATAAGCTGAACAGCTTTCGAATTGTAGTGTCTCGTTTCAGTTGGTGTTAAAACGGCTCTCGGAAGCTCCATTTCGGTCATTTTCTTTTCCTTAATTAAATAAACCGTCGCCTACGGCGGCGTAAAGTCGGGCTTACATCACCTTTTTTGAGGCGATTTCTCCCGACTTCATTTTACCATTTTCATAATATCGTGTCAATACGTTTTCCGAAGGTTTTCAAAAAACTCGGTTTTGATGTTTTATAAGTAATACGGAGAGTTTTCTACTAAAACGGTATCCTGCCGTCCTGTATACGGGCTTTATGAACTTATATTCTAAAATATTCAAAAACCCGTTGAAAAAAAGGAAAATGGGGAGTATAATACGTGTAAGAATATTGAAAGGCGGTGTCTAACATGAAAAGAATTGAAACCGATTTATGGTACGGCGGTAACGAAAGAGCCGTAACTTTCAGTTTTGATGACGGAAGATACGAAGATTACAGACTTGTCGAGCTTATGAACAAATACAGGGTCAAAGGTTCGTTCCATCTTTGCAATCCCGGATTTCTTACGAGCAACGGCTTTAAAGAACAGCCCGTCGTCGACCCGAAAGATTACGCAAAGCTCTACGAAGGTCATGAAATATCCTGCCACGGAGAACATCATCCCTTCCCGACAAGACAGCCGAGCGAGGCCGTTCGTTCCGAAATCATAAGAAACAGAGCATACCTTGAAAGTTTTTGTAAGTATCCCGTCAGAGGAATGTCTTATCCTTATGCAGACTACAATCCGAGAGTTATAAAAGAGTGTCAAGCTGTCGGCATGGAATATGCGAGAACGGCATCGGATACCCACTCTTTCGGATTGCCGCGTGATTTCATGGAATGGCATCCCACCTGTCATATATTCGGTTTAAAGCCCGAACTTGCCGAGAAATTTTTCTCCCCGATGACATTTGACAGCATGAGACTTCTTTATGTATGGGGTCACAGTTACGAACTCAACACGGAAGAAAAATGGCAAGCGGCAGAAGAAAGTATAGCCTCCGTTGCCGAAAAGGAAAATGTTTGGTATGCCACCAACATTGAAATCTGCGACTATATCAAAGCTCTTTCAAGTCTGAAGTTCGGAGTCGACTGCACGGTTGTATACAATCCGTCGGCAACAGACGTTTGGCTGAGAGCCGATTTCAAAACAATCAAGGTCCCCGCAGGAAAAACAGTAAACATAGACTGATTTAACGGGTTTTACCATTATAAATAGAAAATACATCTTGAATTGCATGCCGTTTTATGATATACTTCATATTGTATGAAGAACAAGTTCCAAGCAAAGTGACAAAGCAAGGAGAAAAACATGCCAATAACCGACAAAAAAGCACCCGGTGCTTCGACACGGGTCGCTGAAAACGACAGGAAAGAGTCTTTCTACATAACCAAAATCTATCCTATTATTAAAAGAGTTTTCGATATTACCGTATCTGCCGTTGCAATAATTCTTTTGTCCCCCGTGTTTGCCGTAACGGCCATAGCAATCGCCGCCGAAAGTCCGGGCAAAGTCATTCACAAAAGGAAATGCTACAGAAACGGAAAGGAGTTTGTGATTTACAAATTCCGTTCGATGGCATCTGATGCCGACGATCTCGAAAAGCACTTCACTCCCGAACAGCTTGAAAAATACCGCAAGGAAATCAAGCTTGACGAGGACCCGAGAGTAACAAAAGTCGGAAAGTTTATCAGAAAGACAAGCATTGACGAATTGCCGCAGCTTTTTAACATTATAGCGGGAACAATGTCTCTTGTCGGCCCCAGACCCATTATCGAAGAAGAAGTAGAGTACTACGGTGACGACCAAGAGCTTCTCTTCTCGGTTACGCCCGGACTCACAGGATATTGGCAAGTCAACGGAAGAAGTAATTCGACTTACGAAAGCGGAGAACGTCAAAAGCTCGAACTATATTACGCAAAGCACCGCGGCATAATGCTCGACCTTAAAATTCTGTTTAGGACAGTCGGCGCGGTAACACGTTGCGAAGGCGCAAAATAAAGAAATCGGTCAGGTCCGAAATTCGGATTTGACCGATTTTGTTTATACGCATTCTCAAAGCTTCTCGAAGAAAGACGTAATGTCGTCACGCTTTGTCAGCGCAGTTCCCTGTATCATAATCTCAGACCCGCCGCACTTCGCATTCAAAACCTCGGAGAATATTTTACATTTGTCTTTTAAGTTCACTGCCGAAGATGCGGCAATAAACCTGTATCCGTCTGTATCATTCCCGCTGAAAGTTGCACATATGCCACTTGTGCGTTCAACCGCCCCGTTGAGAAAATCCCGAAGGGACGCCGTATCTGCGTTTTCAAAAAAGAAACAGAAGTTTCCATCCTCTTTGTCAATTCGGTCGAGTTTCTGCGCCGTCATTTCTTTTTCGACGTTTGCCAAACAGTGTTTAAAGTCCCGCAAATCTCCCTTAACTTTTTCGAGGTAGCTTGGCACATCTTCGATTTTACATCCCGCATCTCTCGCCATTTCGGACAGCATACGGTGTTCGCTTGCGAACAAGTTATAAGCATCGATACCGCATACAGCTTCGATTCTGCAGCCGCCCTTATATTTCGAGCAGCTGACGATTTTTATACATCCGACCTCTCCGGTATTTGCAACATGAGGTGCACAGCAGGCACATACATCGGTACCTTCAATCACAACAAGTCTCAAATTACCGACTATTTCCTTCTTGCTTCTGTAAGATATTTCCGCAAGTTCTTCAGTACTTGGATAATACGCCTTCACCGAGCGGTTTTCCCACACCGTTCTATTGGCAAGAGCCTCAAGTTCGACAACCTCCTCCTTGCTGAGGTACTTATCGTAATCGATTCTTATATACTTTTCCGATAGGTGAAAGCCGACGTTCTCGGTACCGTATTCTCTGTTTGAAATGCCCGACAGTATATGCTCTCCCGTATGGTTTTGCATACGTCTAAACCGTTCTTTGAAATCCAGCACTCCGTGAACACTTTTCCCGACGTCGAACGGTCTCTCACAAAAATGTACGATTTTGCCGTTGCAATCCGAAACGTAAACAACGTCGGTGCCGTCTATTGTTCCGATATCGGCGTCCTGCCCTCCGCCTTCGGGAAAGAAAGCGGTTCTGTCGAGAACGATTCCGTATTTCCCGTTCGTGTCAAAACACTCGGTCACTACAGCATCAAATTCCGATAAATATGCATCGGTATCAAACAGTCTTTCAGTCATAAAACCCACCGTAATTACAGTATTGCCGATGGTTCGGCTTTAGTTATTTTACCATTCATTTCATTATTTATCAA
>CAZCSZ010000174.1:0-3539 GCA_964501305.1 uncultured Ruminococcus sp. | reverse complement strand
GCTTCATACAGCACGCACTCCTTGCGCCTGCAAGAGAGGCTCCGAATGCTACCTCGCAAGCGACTTTTTCGTTAGGCGCCCATTCACAGTAAATATCATCATATTTTGCGGCAAATTCGGTTATCTCCGTTGAAGGAGTACCGGGATAACTTGAAATGACAGAACACCCCGCCTCATAAAGGCCTCTTGCGACCGCCTCGTTTCCGAGCATCATTTTCTTCATAAAATACCTCCGGGAGTATAGATTTATAATTGTTTACTTGCTTTCTTCAAGGGATTTGTCTGCGGTTACCGTAATTTCCTTGCCGTAACCCGCAAACATTTCATCGACATTTTCAGGTATGCTCTTTTGTGTGAAGAGACTGACTATCGGTACTATTATAATTCCGCCGAGCATTGCGAAAACGCCCGAAACAAGAGAGTTTTTGAACACAAAGGAGAGCACACCGGACACTTCAAACACCTTGAGCGATATGAGAAGTTGTGTTATCATCATGCCTATCCCGAACGCAAACGAAGCCCATACCGAAATTCGACTTGTCTTTTTCCAATACAGGCCGTACAAGAACGGAGCAAGGAAGGCTCCCGCAAGCGCACCCCACGATATACCCATCATTTGCGCTATAAATACGAAATCAGACCATACGGAGTCTTTCAAAATGGCTATTACGGCAGACAGAACTATAAAGAACACGATGAACGCTTTGAGGAGGAAAAGCTTTTTCTTTTCCGATACTTTCTTCTTCGTTGCGGGAATTATAAGGTCAAGCGCAAGAGTTGACGATGAGGTCAAAACAAGTGAGGACAAAGTTGACATCGAAGCAGACAGAACAAGCACGATTACTATTGCTATAATTGCCGGAGAAAGAGATGAAAGCATTGTGGGTATAATGCTGTCGAACCCTTTTTCCGTAACCTGTTCGGGCGTGACAAACAATCTGCCGAATCCGCCGAGAAAATAACAGCCGCCCGCAACGATTATGGCAAAGAAGGTCGAAATAACCGTGCCTTTGCGGATTGCGTTTTCGTTTGATATTGAGTAGAATTTCCCTATCATTTGAGGCAGGCCCCACGTGCCGAGGGATGTAAGAAGTACTACCGAAAGAAGAGCTACGGGGTCGGGGCCGAACATTGATGTATACTGCCATCCGCCGTTTTCCGAAGTGGCAAGAGCTTCTATTGAAGCACTGAGTCCACCGCCTTTGGAAAGAACAGCCGCTACAACGCACACAATGCCGACAAGCATTATAATTCCCTGGATAAAGTCGTTAATTGCGGTCGCCATATAGCCGCCGAATATAACGTATACGCCGGTGAGAACCGCCATTGCGATTATACACGCCCAATACGGAATGTCAAAAGCAATTCCGAAAAGGCTTGAAAGTCCGTTGTACAACGATGCTGTGTAGGGAATTAAGAATACGAACACGATAATCGATGCCGTTGCCGTCAGTGCTTTTGAAGAAAAGCGTTTCCCGAAGAAGTCCGGCATTGTCTTTGACGAGAGTTGCTGTGTCATAACACGTGTTCTTCTTCCGAGAATATTCCATGCCAAAAGCGAACCTATAAACGCATTTCCAAGCCCTATCCATGTTGAGGCAAGCCCGAAATTCCATCCGAACTGACCGGCGTATCCGACGAAAATAACCGCGGAAAAATATGATGTGCCGAACGCGAACGCGGTAAGCCACGGCCCGACATTTCTGCCGCCGAGAACAAATCCGTCAACGTCTGTTGCGTGACGTCGGCAATAAATACCGACACCAACCATAAGCGCAAAGAAACAAAATATCAGTGAAAATGTAAGTATTTCTGTAAGCATTCCTGCCTCCTTAACCCGTAATTTGAGCCTCAACAAGCCTTACTCCGCAATATGTTTCGCGAAGTTTCGGTTTCTCGATTTTTCCCGTGGGATTTCTCGGAATTTCAGCAAAAATAATCTTTTTGGGCCTCTTGTATCTCGGAAGTCCTTTACAGAACTCGTTTATTTCTTCTTCCGAGCATTCGGCACCGTCCTTGATTTCTATAATGGCAGCGGCAATTTCGCCAAGCCTTTTATCGGGAAGCCCTATGACTGCGGCGTCCTTGATTTTTTCGTTGGCGCGCAGGAAATCCTCTATTTGAACAGGATAGAGATTCTCTCCTCCGCTTATTATTACGTCTTTCTTACGATCGACAAGATAAATAAATCCTTCGTCATCTTCTTTTGCCATATCTCCGGTAAGAAGCCACCCGTCTTTTAATATCTCGCTTGTCGCCTTTTCGTTCTTATAGTAACACTTCATTACTCCATCGCCCTTTACGGCAAGCTCTCCGACTTTTCCGCGTTCAACAGGGACGCCGTTTTCATCGACTATCTCGGTTTTCCATCCGAAGCCCGCCTTGCCTATAGCACCGACTTTATCGATATTTCCGACTCCGAGATGAACACATCCTGGGCCGATTGATTCCGAAAGACCGTAGTTTGTATCGTATTCGTGAAGTGGGAAAACGCTTTTCCATCTCTTTATAAGAGATGGAGGCACGGGCTGTGCCCCGACGTGCATAAGTCTCCATTGGGACAGCCTGTAATCCTCAAGATGAAGTTCCCCACGCTCCAAAGTGTCCAGAATATCCTGAACCCACGGAACAAGAAGCCATACAATGGTAGCTCTTTCCTGGGATACCGTTTGAAGAACCCATTCGGGAGACACGCCTCTGAGAAGAACGGCTTTTCCTCCGGTCAAAAGTGAGCCGAACCAATGCATTTTGGCCCCGGTATGGTAGAGCGGCGGTATGCAGAGAAAAACATCGTCTTTCGTCTGTCCGTGATGTTCTTTTTCCGTGTAGCAGGATGCAACGAGAGCACGGTGCCTGTGCAGAATTGCTTTCGGGAAACCTGTCGTTCCCGAAGAGAAATAAATAGCTCCCTCGTCCTCGTCGCTTATGAATACAGGCGGCGGGGTGGTCGAACAGTATTGAGTAACCTCTGCGTAATTTGATGCAAAGGAAGGGGTCTTGTCGTCATCGCCGACGAAGAAATAATCCTTTATCGAGAGCTCGTTTTTCACCTCATTTATCCTGTCGGTAAACTCAGGTCCGAAGACAAGCATTTCGACGTCGGCAAGATCAAGACAGTACTTTATCTCGTCTGCTGAATATCTGAAATTCATGGGAACGGCAAGTGCACCTGTTTTCAGGACTCCGAAATAAATCGGGAGCCATTCTATACAGTTCATAAGCAGAATAGCTACCTTCGAACCTTTTTTTACGTCTCTTGTCATCAAAAGGTTGGCAAAACGGTTAGCCTTTGTATCGAACTCTTTCCATGTAATCTCCCGCCTGTACTTTTTGGACTCGAAAGAGGTCTCAATGAGACTGAATTCCTGCCATGTTGTTTGCTTTGGCGGCTGATTTGCGGGATTTACCTCGACCAGCGCCGTATCATTCGGGTAAATCTTTGCGTTCTTCTCCAGAAAATCTGTGATGGGCATTTTTCTTTTTCCTTTTCTTGTGTTGAGATGCGATTTGCCAGAAAAACAAAAATCCTCTGTACAAAT
>CAZCSZ010000173.1:0-3548 GCA_964501305.1 uncultured Ruminococcus sp. | reverse complement strand
GGAGAGGCGAGTCGCTCGGAATAATAGGGCCGACGGGTTCGGGGAAAACGACGCTGATAAGTCTTATTTGCGGCTATTATAAAGCGACAGAAGGGACGGTTAAAATATGCGGTAGGGAAATTTCAACATATTCATTCTCGGAACTCAGGCGGAAAATGCATACGGTGTTTCAGAAAACAACACTTTTCAGGGGCACTGCAAGGAGTAATCTTCTGTTCGGCGCTGACGTTGATGACGGTGAGCTTATGCGTGCCGCCGACATTGCTCAAGCGGCCGATTTCTTAAATAGTAAAAAAGGACTTGACACGGTAATAGGAGAGGAAGGCTCCGGACTGTCCGGTGGACAAAAGCAGAGACTTGCAGTTGCAAGAGCGCTTGTCGGGTCTCCCGAATTTCTTATTTTGGATGACAGCACATCGGCACTTGACTTTGCAACGGAAAAAGCGCTTTTGTCAGCAGTTAGGGAATGTACGCCGAGACCGACTTTAATAACCGTATCCCAAAGGACGGCGGCGGTTATGAATTCGGACATAATAATCGTTCTTTGCGACGGTGAGGCAGTCGGCATGGGCACACACAGCGAACTTCTTGCATCAAACGAGGTATACCGAGAGATTTATGCATCACAGTTTGGAGCAGACTCTTTGCCTAAATTGCAAGAAAAGGAGGCTGTCAAATGAAGAAAAAGACAAAAAAAGCCTCCGGGAAGGTTCTCACAAGACTTCTCGTTGAGCTCGGCGGACAGAAAAAGCTGCTTGCACTTTCACTCTTGTTCTCACTTGTATCGGTTGCTCTCTCAATGTATGTTCCCATAATCATCGGTGAAACAGTAGATGCTCTTGTTGGAACCGTAAATATGCGAGCTGTTGTTTATGAACTTATCAAACTTGCCGTTTTTGCCGCATTTTCGGCACTGTTCAAGTGGATAGCCGAAACTCTCAACGCAAGGGTCAGTACAAGCGTAGTCAAATCGCTTCGGAAAAAGGCATATGCAAAGCTTTCCACTCTTAACATTTCGTTCTTTGACAGTACACCCAAGGGGGACGTTATAAGCAGAATTATAAGCGATTCGGAAAACGTCGGAGACGGATTGCTCCTCGGAATATCACAGCTGTTTTCGGGAGTGTTCACGGTGGTTGCAACACTGTTCTTTATGTTTGCGCTTAATATTAAATTGTCTGTTTTGGTTGTTCTTTTGACTCCGCTGTCTCTTGCGGCGGCGTCGGCAATTGCCAAGAGTACGTTCAAACTGTTTCTTTCTCAATCCGAAAAGAAATCGGCGGAAACATCGTTTTTGACGGAATCTTTGAACAGTGTTAAGCTTCTTAAGGCATTTGTCATGGAGAAGAAAACCTCGGAAAAGTTTGCGGGTATTACGGACAGCTACGGAAAAGCTTCGAAGAAGGCGATATTCGCCTCGTCACTTGTCAACCCCGCAACAAGGTTTGTCGGAGCTGTCATATATGCCGTTTTGAGTCTTTTCGGTGCACTGTCGGTAATTTCGGGTGCACTGAGTGTAGGCGCTCTAACGTCTTTTTTGAGCTACGCAAATCAGTATTCCAAACCGTTCAATGAGATAAGCAGTGTAATAAGCGAACTCCAGAATTCACTTGCCTGTGCCTCGCGTATTTTCGAACTTTGCGATACGGAAACTGCCGGAGAAGAAACAAAAGAAGTGCTTGAAAGTGTGAGAGGGGACGTGGACTTCGACGCTGTTTCGTTCTCTTATACAAAGGACAGGCCTCTTTTTGACAACGTTACGTTTTCGATTAAGGCGGGACAAAAGGCGGCAATAATCGGGCCGACGGGATGCGGAAAGACTACGCTTATAAACCTTTTGATGCGTTTTTACGATACCGACAGCGGAAGAATAACGGTTGACGGACGCGATATTACGCATTATTCAAAGGAATCGCTCCGTTCTCATTTTGGAATGGTGCTTCAGGATACGTTTCTTTTTGAAGGAACTGTTCTCGACAATATCACAATAGGTAAGTCGAATGCCACAAGAGAAGAGGCAATTGAAGCGGCAAAACGTTCGCACGCACATTCATTTATAAAGAAATTGCCGCAGGGATACGATACTGTCCTTTCGGAAAACGCATCGGAGTTATCCGAGGGAGAAAGACAACTTCTGTCGATTTCAAGGGTAATGCTGATTTCACCGGAAATATTAATTCTCGATGAGGCGACATCCTCAATAGATACGAGGACGGAAATGAAGATAAACGATGCGTTTTCAAAGATGATGGAGGGAAAGACTTCGTTCATCGTGGCACACCATTTGACAACGGTAATGAATGCGGATATCGTACTTGTTATGAAGGACGGCACTATAATTGAAACGGGCACTCACGGTGAACTTATGGAAAAAGGCGGATTTTACAGGGAGCTATTCGAAAGCAGATTCGAAAAACAGACGTAATACGGCAGAAAATCAGCGTGATTTTCAATTTTCGCTTTACAAAACCGAATAATAGTGATATACTGATTTAGTAAAATATACGTTACTTTTAAGGAGATTTTTCAAATGGCAAAAGTATTGGTTGAAACCTCGGCAAGACACGTACACCTCACCGAGGAGCACATTGCGATTTTATTCGGAGAAGGTGCAAAACTCACACCGAAAAAGGATTTGAGTCAGCCCGGTCAGTTCGCTTGTGAGGAAAGAGTTACACTTGTCGGGCCTAAAAAATCCATACCCAATGTTATTATTCTCGGCCCTGCAAGAAAGGCATCTCAGGTTGAGGTTTCCCTCACAGATGCGAGAACACTCGGTGTTTCCGCTCCTGTCCGCGAGTCGGGCGACGTTGCGGGAAGCGGCGCTTGCAAGATAGTCGGCCCCGCAGGCGAGGTTGAACTTGCCGAGGGCGTTATTGCCGCAAAGCGTCACATTCATTTCACACCCGAGGATGCAAAGGAGTTCGGCGTTGCCGATAAGCAGATTGTATCGGTTAAGATAGACTCAGACGGCAGAAGCACTGTATTCGGCGATGTTGTAGTGAGAGTAAGCCCAAGTTTCAAAGCGGCAATGCACATTGATACGGACGAGTCCAATGCGGCACTTGCATTCGGCGAATGCTACGGAGAGGTAATCCTTTAATACATAGGTAATACCGTCAGATATATAAAGCAGCAGGGTGGAGCATTGGCTCAACCCTGCTGTTAAGATGTATTTTAAAAATGCATTTTGGAATACCCGGTCAACAGTAGAGCTTCTTGTGATCTCATACAGAATGATATTTCCGAATTCCGTCGTTGCGTTTTTTGAAAATTAACTTCAGAAGAACTAAATCAACAAAATCGGTTTTTTGTGTTGACAAAACAGGTCTGCTGTGATACAATATCAAGGTAGCATAGAAAACAACGGGGTGTGGCTCAGTTCGGTAGAGCGCTTGGTTCGGGACCAAGAGGCCGCTGGTTCAAATCCAGTCACTCCGACCATATCGAGTATTCATAAGGGATTTGACTTTATGAATACTCGATTTTTTTATTTTCGCACTGTTTTGTCTTTCATTTCAACTTATTCGTTATGTACCGAGCAAGGT
>CAZCSZ010000172.1:0-3557 GCA_964501305.1 uncultured Ruminococcus sp. | reverse complement strand
TCAAAGACAAAAACAAAGATAAAGTTCATGCTTTGGTATGAGGCTTGCGTTGCTCCGCAAAGAGGTATGTGGTAAAACCCCGCTTTCGTCTGAGGGCAACGCCGCAATGCATACTGGTGCTCTTTGTAAGCCTGCACTATTTGATTTTGGAAAAAACTTTGTATTCGAAATCGGTAAATGTGCCGATAAGTTTTATGTTCAGTATTTCCTTACTCGCGGTTAGCTCTTTGGGGATCGAGAAATCAGTATCTCCGAAAGAGCTATAGGGGTTGTGCTCACTGTCATACAGCGTACCCGCAAAGCATCCGTCGACATATACTTCGGCGCTTCGCTTTTTGCCTGATAGATCGGTAAGAAGTCTTAGAATCGCGCCGTTGTTTTCTTTCAAAATCGAAACTTTGAATTCGACCTCTGCGCTTGAATGTTCAAATCCGCTTTCGGAAAGTGTCGGAGCTATCCTGTCTCCTTCAACTTTGGATATGAGGGAAACTGGCTTTGAGTTTGTTGTTCTGTAAGAATGAATATCGGCGCTTGCCTTGCTTGCGACCTTCAGAAAGTCGGTTTGAACCGTTCCCGAAAGCTCCTGTCTGTAAGAGAAAACACAGCTTGAATATTCGGAATATGTCTGTCCGACTGCTCCGTGCTGTATTGCAAGTTTTATTCCGTTTTCAAATGAAATAGGAATGTCGTGGAAAAATCTGTAGTAACCCGCGGTTCTGTCGAAGCACGGTTCGATTTCTCCGCTTTCGTCCATAATGTTTTTGACACATCCGGCAACAGGAGAATCGTATTTGACATTCGGCCAATAACATCCGAGATATAAATCCTCGGTTCCCGTTCCGTTTATTGAAGGGGAGAGCTCTCCGTCAATGTAAAAGTGTTCGTTGCCCTCACACCATTGTCCGCCCTTGCATGTTTGAACTATCCCGACAACGTTTCCTCTGCCGTGAAATTCTCCGAGAATCCAGTCTTGGAACAGTGAGGTTGAGCCTTTTTTGAAGTCAGCATGGAAATATCCCGCATTGTTTCTGTCGTATAGGTTGCTTTCAACTCTTAATTTGACTGTCATGCTAACTTTTTTCTTCGGCATGTTGACAAGAGTAATGTTACAGCTTTCCCAGAAGAGCATCGGCAAATAGCATGAGTAAATAATCCTGTCACCTTCTTTTCTTGACTCGGCGGCTATAGTCGAAATGCCGTTGAAACCGCAAGGTTCGGCAAAGAGATGAGAGAGCGGGCACGCAACATAAGATATTGAGTCACCGTCAAAGGCAATATCGGCTTCGATATCCGAAATATCGGCGTCGGCGTCGACTTCGACTGTGAATTCTCTTATTACGCCTGCCTGCTTTATGTCATATACCGATGTGTACTGTTTCTCAAGAGTGATTTCTTTAATGTAATTTGCCTCTTTTCTTTCGGGCATTATCTTTCCAAATGAATTGACAAACGTGCTTTCAAGGTGATATGTCGGCGCTTTAGGCGGATTTATGCCGTATGTCTCGTAGAGAATATGGTAGTAGAAGTCGTTTTTACCTCTTGATACGATTTTAAGTGACGATTTGTATTCAATAGGCACGAAAATATTACCGCAATAGCAGTCTCCGCCTGTCCACTGACCGCGTTCTTCATAAGTTACGCCGCAACCTTTGATGTCGCCGACACCGTTCTTAATAAAGGTCTTGAGCGGCACTGTATACCTCGGAGTACTCTCGCCGTCGAAATAGAAAGAGAGCTCTGCCTCGTCACTTGTCACGGCAAACCACATACTTTTAATGCAACCTGCGTTTTTTTCGTCGAAAAGCACAGCGTCTCCGTTGCTTTCCGTATACAGAAATTGACCGAAATCGCCGTTTTGTTCTTTTCTGTCGAAACTCGATACCTGCTTTACCCGTCTGTCCGAAGATAGAAGCGGGAGATTTTCAAGTGAATAGTAGTTTGTCATGATTAAACGCTCCTGATTTTGGTGAGCAGAGCGGGACGGATGCGCCGTACTGCCATTCTTAGCCTAATATTATCACAATATCCGTCTGAAATCAAGAGGCGGAAATGATATTGGTGATTTTTTTGGGTTAACTTCAATTAATTTCGCAAAAATCCGAAAAAGTTTGATTTTAGCTATTGACAAAAACGCTTCGGCAATGTATAATAGCTGATGGTCAGTACCGAATGCGAGAGTGGCGGAACAGGCAGACGCGCACGTTTGAGGGGCGTGTGGTTCACACCGTACGGGTTCAAGTCCCGTCTCTCGCACCACGAAAAGCTCTCTTTTGCCAATAGGCATCAGAGAGTTTTTCATATTATACACAGGCGTTTCGGAGTTTGCTAACGCAATCTGCGTCGGAATTAATACCGTCAATACTTTAAAGCTATGCAGCGCCTGCCCGACACACGGTTTTACCGATTTCAGGAGGGAATAATGTTTAAACGTTTTTTAAGCTATTATAAGCCGCATCGCGTAATATTTGCGCTTGATATGTTGGCTTCTTTTTTTGTCTCGCTTATAAGTGTATTCTATCCGATATTCACAAGGAAAATAGTCGGAGAGTTCACGTCGCAAACGATCAATTCACGTGTAATTTGGACAAGCGGTATCTTTTTGCTTGTGCTTTATATTGTGAGAATGTGCCTCAATTACTTCATACAGTATAAAGGGCACGAAATGGGTGTTAAAATGCAGGCTCAAATGCGGCGTGATATGTTTGACCGCCTTCAGGGCTTGCCCTATGGTTTTTACGATGATCACAGAACGGGAAAAATCATGTCAAGACTTACAAACGATTTGTTTGAAGTCAGCGAGCTTGCACACCATGGGCCCGAAAACGTTATTATTTCGACAATCACGATTATAGTCTCTTTTGTCTACCTTTCCACAATCAATATTTATCTGACCTTGATTATCTTTGCCTGCGTACCTGTTCTGTTCGTTATCTCGGCTCTTCTCAGAAAAAGGATGAAGAGTGCTTTTGCCGAGAGCAGAGAGGCGACATCGGAAATCAACGCCGCTGTTGAAAGCAGCATTTCCGGCATAAGAACTTCAAAGGCATTCGCCAATGATGCTATTGAGAAGGAGAAGTTTGAGAAGGGCAACCGTCAGTATATTGGAGCGAGAAAAAAAGCATACAAGGCTATGGGGCAGTTTCATTCGTCCACCAATTTTGTAACCAACGTTTTCAATGTCGTTGTACTGATTGCGGGCGGGATTCTGCTTTCAAACGGCACAATAGACGTTGCAGATTATTCCGCATTTATAGTTTCGGTCGGACTGTTTATTACGCCTGTAACCCAACTTATATCTTTTATGGAACAGTTCCAGGACGGTGCAAGCGGTTTCAAAAGGTTTATTGAAATTATGGATACGAAGCCTGAAGAGGATGCCGAGGATGCCATTGAGCTTTCAGACGTCGAAGGAAAAATTGAATTCAGAAATGTTTCCTGCGACTACGGTACAGGCAAGGATGTGCTTGATAATGTGAACCTTACAATAGGAAAGGGCGAAACGTTTGCACTTGTCGGACCGAGTGGAGGCGGCAAAACCACGATATGCCATCTTATAC
>CAZCSZ010000171.1:0-3590 GCA_964501305.1 uncultured Ruminococcus sp. | reverse complement strand
GGTGTATAATAGCGTTCCTTGCCCTTCTTTACCGAAGAAACAAAACCGCGGTTTTCAAGCCTTACGAGAAAAGAAATGAGAGTAGGTGCTTTCCAACCTTTTTCGTTTCCTATAGCCTCCATGAGGTATGCTGTTGTAACAGGAGCTTCTCCGCCCCAAACAGCATTCATAACTTCAAATTCGGAATCCGGAAGTTTCTTTGTGTAATCCGGCGTTATCTTTAAGGTTTCCATTTTTACCTCGCTTCAAATCAAGTATTACTATTATACATATGCCTAACTGATTTGTCAACATCAAAATCGATTATTTTAAAAATAATTTTATGTATTTGCCAAAAACGACTTTATTAGACAGTCGCCGACAATACATTTGGTTACTGTTTTATGCAAACGCGAAAATATACATTTGTCTTTAATACAGCATATCTACTATGCCGCTTTTAATTGCGATGGTCTGCTTTTTGAATGAGCCGCCGTATTCACCGTCAAGCGACCACGGAATATCCGTGTCACACTCGTATGTGATTTCGGATGTTCTAAATTGATATATTATCTTATCGTCCGCTTGCTGGGTTATAAATGCATTGAGAAACCGTGCGTTTTCATTGGGACTTTTTGTTTCCTTAATTAGGGTGACGTCTATCATCCCGTCATCTAAAGAAAAGCCTTGGATTAAGGGAAGCTCAAAGCCTCCGACACGGCGTGTATTCGAAAACATACCGTATATAAAATCATCTTCAAGATACTCTCCGTTGATTTCGAATTTAATATGATATCCGGTTCTGTTGGCAAAGGACTTCACGCCCTCGATAAGATATGCCGCTCTGCCTATGTCCTGTTTAAGCTGCCTCGGAGTTGCATATGAAGTATCCGAAAAAACGCCGAATGCCGCGACGTAAACATAAGCCTTGTCTCCGAAGAAGCCGACATCGATTGAATGTACTTCTCCGTTAACTATCTGCTCCGCCGCTTCAACGGGAACCGAGGATATACCTCTTGACTTTGCAAAATCATTTGTGGTACCGCACGGAATGTAACCGAGTTTTACTTTAGACTCCGTCTTGCAAAGAGCGTTGACGGTCAAATTAAGAGTTCCGTCTCCACCGCAACAGACTAAAACATCAAATTCGCTTGCTCTGTCGCAAACCGTTTGTTCGAGATGTTCCTCGCTCTGCGTGGTAACAACCGTAACATCGTAATCTGCTTTAACGAAAGCATCGATTATATAAATCATCTGACCCGCAACGGATGTTCTTCCCGCAACGGGATTTACCAAAAGTAAAAGCTTCTTCATATTATCTCCGTCACATTATTAATAATCTGTCTCGGCAATCAGCCGTCTTATGTTTTTAATGCTCTTCTCGGCGCACTGAAGCTCGGTTTTGGAGCTTGGATACGGCGAATCCTGTTCGTATACCAACCACTTCGCTCCTGCCTCTTTTGATGCCTTTATGACATCGAGAGCATTAACCTCCCCGTCTCCGAACGGACACGAAATCATGTTTTTGTTCTTGCCCCTACCTTTTCTCATGTAATCCTTCAAATGAACTGCCGGAATTCTGCCTTTATACGACAGAATTTTTTGTGCGGGATCAACGCCCATTGCGTGTGCCCAACATACATCGAGTTCACATCGGAGAATATCAAAAGGAAAAGCGTTCATAAGGCAGTCATACAGATAATCACCGTTAATCTTCTTCTCAAATTCCGCCGTATGGTTATGATAAAGCAACTGTATCCCGTATTTTTTAAGCTCACGGGATGCTTTTGTCATTTCGTTCTTCGTCTCGTAAAATTTCCACTGACCGGGAAATGAGTACTCATCCGATATATAAGGAACCGCAGCATAGGACAGACCGAGTGTTCTTGCCTCTTCGGCAAAATCGTGTGCAAACTCGGACATAGCGCCGAGAGATATATGAATTGAAGGAATTTCAAGTTCAAGCGCATCACACACGCCGCGAAGCCATTTTGAATCGACACCCGCTCTTCCGCAAAGCTCAATGCCGTCATATCCCATTTTCTTTACAGCTCGAAGACAACCGACGGGGTCCTTCTCATATGTATTTCTGACTGTAAAAAGCTGAATTGCCGTTTTAAATGCCATAATAACTCCTTGATTTATTGATTTCGGTTTGTAAAACAGTATACAACCAAACGCAGACAAAATCAATATTTACGGAAGAAAAAATCACGTTTTCAATTCAAAATCAACCTTCCGTCACACCGACTTCACACCGCATTGCATTATTTAAGGTATAGTTATTGACTTTGCGACAAAAAGTCGCTATAATATAACAGAATAATCCCTTTGGGAATAAGCAGGAGAATATTATGAAGAAATTACTTTCATGCATTATGGCACTTGTTACCGTACTTACGGCATGCTCTGTTTTTGCCTTCGCTTCGTTTGCGGCAGATAGCTCGCTTGACTTTTCGCTGACAAACGCCGCAGGTATGCAGAACGACTATGTAACGGTTAAAATGAATATTGACAACAACCCCGGTTTCTGGGCTTTTGAATTCGGACTTTTCTATGACTCGGATGCTCTTATTCTGAGAGAAGTAAAAATCAACGACACCTTCGGAGACCTCGGAGAATTCTATAAGTTCAACGACACAATCATGAACAATCTCCGTGAACAGTACGACGAGGACATTGAAAACGGAAAAGTACCGCTCTCGCGTATTTTCCGTGATGCTCCGAAATTCGGTGTTGACGTTAATAATAGTTACATTACGATTATCGAGTATGAATCCAACGACTTGTCACACGACAATACATATACAGGCGAAATACTTGAGTTCACATTTGAAATCGTAGGTATAGCCGAAAGCGGAGATTACAACCTCACATTGGTACCTGACGTTGCAAGTGTAATCAATACAAGTGACGGCAAAGACTGCGAGGTGCCTTACACATGGAAAAACGCTGTTATCACAGTCGGTTCAAAAGATGTAAAACCCGTTGAGGACAACAAGCAAGTTACACCCGAAGATACGGTGAAGGTTGAAGAAACCGATAGCGGAGAAACATCTGCCGCCGAAATCGAAGAACCAGTTACCGTCGAAACCTTTGTTGAGGACGACGGCAAGACATATTACATCGGCGAGGACGGAGAAAAATACGAATATGACGAGAACATCCCGATTTTGGGCGGTAACTCCGAAAGCGGAAAAAGTGACGAAGAAGGCGATGAAACGTCCGATATAAGTGTTGACGAAGAAACACAGCAGAAGGAAAAGAAGAACAGAACCGTTCTTTATATAGTCTGCGGAGCGGCGGCTCTTCTCGTTGTTGCGGCTGTAATTCTCTTCATCTTCATATCAAAGACGAAGAAAGAGACCGAAGAAATCGAAAGCGAAAACGAAAACAAGTAATTTAATACCGTAAAGCAGCGGTGCCGACACCCTTTGAGATGTCGGCACTTGTTTTTTTCTGATTATATATTGTGATGTAAAAAAACTTTGTTCTGTTCATTTATCCGTACGCTTTGACAGCTTCATAAGCGGGAATGACAACAGCTGAGAATGTGTACTTTTCGGTCACAGACGGCGCTTAACAGCCTCAAGATAATTGATTTTAAATCC
>CAZCSZ010000170.1:1065-3604 GCA_964501305.1 uncultured Ruminococcus sp. | reverse complement strand
TTTAAGAGCAGCTGAAATCATGCGAAGATCTCCTGCTACGGGCTGCTGTTGGAGAAGAAGTTTAAGACAAATATTTTCGATTTCTCTCTCCATTCTGTCAATCTGACCGCCTTGCTCACTTGCAGTCAGGGCAAGCTTCGTATCTCCCGAAAGGAGGGCTTTTGCCGCAAGCGCGATTATACCTTCACATTCCGCTCCCATTTCAATCATTTTGCGATTCAAAAGGCTTAACTGTTCATCAAATCTGCTTCTCATATCAACCAAATCTCCCCGTAATGTAATCCTCGGTTCGCTTGTCCTTCGGAGTGGAAAACACTTCTTCCGTGTTTCCGAGTTCAATCAGTTCTCCGAGTAAAAAGAAGGCCGTTTTGTCAGAAATTCTAAGTGCCTGTTGCATATTATGTGTCACTGTTATTATAGTGTATTTTTCTTTCAATTTCAATGCCAATTCTTCAATTTTCGAAGTAGATATCGGGTCAAGAGCACTTGTGGGTTCGTCCATAAGTATTACATCAGGTTTGACTGCCAAAGCTCTGGCAATACAAAGTCTCTGTTGCTGACCGCCCGAAAGTCCGAGTGCGTTCTTTTTAAGTCTGTCTTTAACCTCATCCCATATCGCCGCATCACGAAGTGCTGCCTCGACAGTCTCATCAAGAACTACACGGTTTCTCACTCCGTGCGTTCTCGGCCCGTATGCGACGTTGTCGTAAATACTCATAGGGAACGGATTCGGCTTTTGAAATACCATACCGACTTCACGTCTTAATTCGTTTACATCCGTACTCCCACTATATATACTTTTCCCTTTGTATAATACCTCACCTGTAATCTTTGCCGAAGAAACAAGGTCGTTCATTCTGTTCAACGTTTTGAGAAATGTTGATTTTCCGCATCCCGAAGGACCGATAAGAGCGGTTATACTCTTTTCCAAAATCGATGAATTTATATTTTTGAGTGCTTGTGTTTCCCCATACCAAAGACACAAATTTTCAGTTTTGATAATCTCTTTCATTTGCTTCTCCTCCTTGAAAAAAACTTTCCGACAAGCGATGCCGACATATTAATAAGCAGCGTAAGAGCTGTCAGAATAACGGCAATGGCAAACGCTATACCGAACTCGCCTTCTTCTTTTGCATAGACGTAAAGGGCAACAGTAAGCGTTGCCCCAGGACGTGTCAATGCCTCCGTTATTCCGCTTAAACTGTGCGCAAATCCCGCTGTAAAAAGCAGAGCAGCGCTTTCGCCGACAATTCTGCCGACAGACAGTATACATCCCGTAATAACGCCGTCAAGACATCCGGGTAAAACGACAGTACGTATTACCCGCCACTTGCCCGCGCCGAGACCAAACGCTCCCTCACGGTAGCTTTGCGGTACAGTTTTCAAACTTTCCTGAGTCGTTCTCATGACAGTCGGCAAATTCATTATGGCAAGGGTAAGCGAGCCCGCCAAGAGGCTTGTCCCGAAATTATTTGAAAACAGGAGCATTCCCACAAGTCCGTAAATAACCGAGGGTATGCCGGATAAAGTTTCGGCGGCATACTCTATTGCTCCGACGATTTTACGGTTCTTTGCGTACTCCGTAAGATAAACAGCTGCCCCGACACCAAAAGGTATTACAACAATTAATGTTAAAAGTACAACGTACAGCGTGTTCAGTATGTCGGGAAGTATTCCTATCCTTCCTTCAAGCCTGCTGGGTTCGGTGCTGAGCAATTCCCATGATATGTGCGGTATCCCCTTATACAATACGTAGCCTATCAAGAATGCTGCAAGTGCCGAGGTGACAAGTGCCGACAGTACCGTTATAGTGCGCATTACACCTATATATATTTTCCTTCTTACCCTCATTTTATTTACTCCTATCATGTTTCAAAAATAAATTGAGTAAAGCTCCCGTTAGCATAATAAACAAATACAGAACAAGTGCTATTGAAAACAGAGCGTTTCGCTGAAGGCTTCCGGGACTTGAATACGACATTTCACTTGCAACGGCAGTCGTCAAAAATCGGACGCTGCCGAAAAGCGACGGCATATTAGCAACATTCCCCGCTACCATCATAACCGCCATAGCCTCACCGAGTGCACGTCCGACACCTAAGACTACGGCAGCTGCAATGCCGCTTTTGGCGGCGGGTGCCGATACTTTAAAGAAAGTTTCAGTCGGGGTTGCTCCGAGTGTAAGAGATGCATCCTCATATTCTTTCGGCACACTGTCAAGAGCCGTTACCGATACTTTTATTATACTCGGTAAAATCATTACCGAAAGAACAGCAATAGCTGCAAGAAGTCCCGAACCATCGGGAACACCGAATATATTTCCGACTAAGGGAACCAAAACAAGCATACCGACAAGACCGTACACAACCGAGGGTATTCCCGCAAGCAAATTCACGGCACCCTCAATTAAAGAACGAACTCTTTTATTTGCCACTTTCGACAGAAAAACAGCCGTAAAGAAACCTATCGGCATCCCTATTGCAAGTGCTCCCGCCATTCCGTATACACTTGTCAGAATGAAGGGCAGTATTCCGAATTT
>CAZCSZ010000170.1:0-1055 GCA_964501305.1 uncultured Ruminococcus sp. | reverse complement strand
AACATGCACAAGCCCGATTTCCCTTATTGCGGGTATTCCCGATACTATAAGATATACGGTTATTATAAGAACGCAACCGACTGTCACAAATCCCAAAATCAAAAACAGAGCGTGCATTGCGTTTTCAAATACTTTTTTATTCATCTACATACCTCAAAAAAAGGTGCTTGACCTTTCGGCATTCATTTGAAACTCAGTTTGCAGGCACTACGCCGCAGCTTTCGATATACTCTCTTGCCGCCTCAGATGTAATATACTCAAAGAAACCTTTGGCATCGACTGAAAGCTCTTCTCCCTCTCGTGTCACAAGCACAAAAGGCCGCCGAACAGCATATTCCCCACTTTTCACCGTTTCCGCGCTTACAGTAACCCCGTCGACCGAAATCGCCTTTACAGTGCTCTTCACGGAGGCGAGGGAGGCATATCCTACAGCTAGCGGATTTCCCGCAACAGTAGTTATAACATCCCCCGTTGAAGTTTGCTCTTGACGGTACTTGCATTCGTCCTTCGTTTGTGTTGCCTCTTCAAATCCGTCTCTTGTACCGCTCCCCGCTTCACGGCCGACTACTACTATTTCACCGTCAGTCCCACCGACATCCTTCCAATTGGCTATCTCCCCCGTAAAGATTTTGCAGAGCATTTCGACACTAAGATCCGATATCGGATTGTCGCCGTTCACGATAACCGCAATTCCGTCATAAGCAAGTGCCGTCTCGCAAAGTCCTTTTGCTTTTTCGCTGTCATTGAGGTTTCTGCTTGAAAGGCCGATATCACACCTCCCTTCACTGACAGCCTGAATACCGCTGCCCGACCCTGTGGGATTGTAAGTTACATTGATTCCGTTTTCGTTCTCATATACCTCTGCCAAGGTCTCGATAACCTTGCTCATTGACGTCGAACCGTCAGTCGATACGCCGCCGTCTTTGCCGCACCCCGCAAAAAGTGTGAAGATGAGTACCGATACAAGAATAATACTGATTGTTTTTTTCATACCTAATCTCCTTTCGAAGCCGTTTTCCGGCTTCGGTTATATTATAGAACACCCAAGTAAAATC
>CAZCSZ010000169.1:0-3615 GCA_964501305.1 uncultured Ruminococcus sp. | reverse complement strand
GATAAATGTCAAAACCAGACGAAAGCGGAAGGGGGTTTTCACCTTTTCCGCACTCAATTGTGAAACATGGCTTGTCGAGTTTGGATATAAACCAGTCTGTCATTCCGCCGAATTCGGCCGTGCCGACCGGTGACGAGTCGGAGTATCCCGTCATTCTCGAAAGAGTAGCCGAAACGGATGCCGAACGGCGGTGCTTTTGAGTACCGAATGAACTGTATATAACTTCTCCCTGTGTGTGGAACGTCAGAGCCGATGTGAACTCTGTATACCTTATGTAATTGCAAAGTGCGGCAACTTCCGGTTCACTTTCGGGATATTCTCCGCTGTACTTCGTCGATGCACCGCCGTATATTCCGAGTGAGTGTTCTATTGTTTTGTATTTTTCGAATCCTGCATTGTAGTTATGATTTAAATCGACGCCTCTGCCATTAGCCTGCCACTTTGAAAAGTCGTTTCCTCCGTTCATTTTAATCAACCTTGAGTACATCGGGTCATCGGGTTCAACCCCGTTTTGCTGAATCGATACGCCGTCGGGATTAAGCATGGGTATAACGCTTATAAATCGGGATGAGAGCAGAGTTTTTGCACTGATTCCGTATATTGATTTTCCGCCTGCGGCAAGAGCACATATTTCAAAACAAAATCTGAGAACGACGGGCGCGCAAATCCATTCTGCGGCGTGATGGCATGCAACATACAGAATTTTAGTTTTCGCATTTCTGTTTCCGAGGTTTAAAATGGGTATGCTTCTTCCGCGAAGAGACCTGCCGAGATAACCGACGGAAATAAAGTCGCCGATATCGTCAAATTCCGCTGTGAGAGCATTGATTGCATCGGGCGTCGGTTTTCTTTTAAATTTTAAAATATCCTCAAAGGTCAGATTCATTATGCCTCCTTCTTTCTTTTATGCCGTTTTTCTTTTGTAACCGATTTTAGATTTCGGGACGATGGCAGTTTCTCTACGGCAAAAAATATACTTGATATGTTCATTGGTTTGTGGTAATATATTTATGACACTTGAAGGAGGATAATGTATATGAGAGAAAAAAACGTTTGCAAAAACGCAAGCCGAAACTTTTCGACGGCTGCGATTTTGATTTTCTTCACCGCTACATTATTGCTCAGAACAGTGAATATCGCATATACCCGATATGCCGAGCTGAATGAAGTATCCTATTTGTTCGGAGAAATCTATTCTTTTGCGAAGGCAACTGCCGTTACGTTAACGTATGCATTTGCCGTTTCATCGATATTTTTCGCTGTGAGAGAGAACGGTTGCGGCAGGATGTTTCCGGCTGTTGCTTTCTGCGGTGTAATTATTGCGGATAGGACATTTTGTCTTGTATGGGACCTTGCAACGTCTAATATAACACTCGGAGAAAGGAAAACGCTTGCAAACGCCGTTCGTTGGTTGTTTGCCGATGCCGCATATTTTGCCGTGCTGTTTTTTGCAGCCGCTTTTATCGCTTTCGGATTCTGCCTGACTGAAAGAGGGCGTATTCCCGCAAAAGAACTGTTTATTTCAAGTGGTGTTCTGACCGTTTTACAGCTTGTATCAAGGGTTGTCATATGTATTCAGTTTATGGTGGAATACAATGACATAACCGCGACGGAGTATGCTCAAATGGCAGGTGATGTTTTGCTTGTAATACTGCGATACGGCGTCTTTATGAGCGGAATTGCCTGTTTGTTCTATTCGGGCTTCTCCTCATTCAAACAAAACAGAACAAATAAGCAAAAAGCAGATGACAAATCGGATAAAATGTGATAGAATAGTTTCGGACAAAACGCCGCACAGCGTGCTGACGGAATAACTCGTTTGGAGGAAATATGATTACAAAAAACTACAAAAACTTAACCCGAATAATTGCTTTTGCGGTTCTTTCGGTTACCGTGGTAATGTCCCTTTCGTCATGCAGTATTTCGCAGAGATATTCGAAATACGACAGAACGGGAGAACGGTACGACTACGATTTGACAGAGTACATCTCAATTCCCGAATACAAGGGAATTGAAATACCCGATCTTGTTTACACGGTATCCGACGAAGAAGTCGAAGACAACAAATACAAGAAGCTCTCTTACTTTGCCGATGAGACGGTTATAACCGACGGCGTTGTCGAAAAGTATGACCTTGTAGTTGCCGACTATACATGTACAATCGATGGAAAAGAATTTAAAGAATTGTGTTCCTCGGTCAATGAGTCGTACCGCAATTTTATGGCGGGTATCAATTACTTTATGGTTCCCGAAATAGACGAGACACTTCTCGGCATGGCGCCGGGAGAGACAAAAACAATAACTTTTGTTTTTCCCGAACCTTATTACAAATGCCCCTCGATTTCGGGTCTTGAAGCTGAATTTACAATAACCCTTCAAACAATCAGAAGACAGGATTTTCCCGAATATGATGATGAATTTGTATCGTACTACTACGGAGCGGAGAATGCCGATGCTTATACCGAAGAAATAAAAACTCAGCTCGAACACGATATTGAATCTGCTTTGGAAAACTACGAGGTTGACTTGACATGGGATTACTTAGTTTCAAATTCCAAGCTTAAAAAAATACCGGGTAAAGAATTCCAGGAAATGAATGATTTTGAAACGTCATATTACATTTCGCTTGCGAAGAAGGAAAATATGACGCTTGCAGAATACGCTACCGAAAAGTTGGGATATGAATCCCTTAATGACTTTTACGACAGTATTTCTTCATACTCCGAAGAAGCAGTGAGAGATGAGATGATTCTCTACATCATAGCAAGATGTGAGAATATAACGGTGAGTGACGAAGAATACGAACAGGCTGTTCTTGAAGTAGGTTCACGGTATGAAATCAGTGATCTTGAAACTTCAAAACAGGTAGTGGTATCCGAATACGGTTCCGAGAAAAGATACAGAAGCATAGTTCTTCTTGATAAGGTTTACAATTTCATTGCCGACAACGCCACTAAAATTGATGACGAAGAGTATTATGCAAACAAGGCTGCGGGGAAATATACAGTTGATCCCGATGCAGCAACGGGTCTTTCAAAGACCGAAATACTTGTTATCGTCGTATGTTCCGTCACGTTTTTGATTTTCGCTTTTGTTGTCGTTCTTGCAGTATCGGCAATCAGGGCAAAAAAACGCCATGCAAATGCCAAAAAAATCAAAGCGGAGCTTGAGGAAAAACGAAGAATAAGACGTGAGGCGAGAGCTTTAAAGAAAAAGCATTACGGCGAGAAGACCGATGCGAAAAAGAACGGCAAGACGGTGGACAGCACATGTGATGGTTCGAAGAAACCGGCGAACGAAGTTCAAATGGGTGACGTTTGTGATATCTCGGAGAAACCTACAGGTGAAGTCAAACCGGAAAATGATTGTGAGTGTTTGGGAAAATCCGCAGATGAAGATTGAACGGAAAACAGTCGTAATAATCTGGAAAACCGATGACGTATATTATTATGCTAACAGAAAATACGTGCGTTAATTCGGGAAACGAGACTGTATCCAAACGCAATTGTCGAAAGGAAATATTAAATGAACCGGAAAGCGGTGCTGAGTTAAATCAGCCCCGCTTTCTTCATAAAAGCCGAGATACGGCATATAATGTAATGATATATATGCGGA
>CAZCSZ010000168.1:0-3629 GCA_964501305.1 uncultured Ruminococcus sp. | reverse complement strand
CGATCCGACAGTTGACCGTACATACAGTCTTGACAGTCCTATTTCTTTGGGAAATATCAACAGATGCTGTGAAATGAGTAAATGTTCTTACAGCGGAAAAGGAATAAATGTTTCAAGAGAACTTTTCAGGCTCGGTGTGGATTCCAAAATGGTTTGCATTTTGAGAGGGGAAGAAGGAAAAAAAGCATTTTATTCTATGACAGGCGAAGACTTAAATGTTCACGCTGTTATTGCCGATGGAAGAATGAGACACAATGTTTCATTCATTGATCCAAACGGGGTGGGAACAGACATAAATGAAGCGGGAGATGAATTGGATATTGACAGTATAGTAAAATTTTTTGCACTGTACGACAAGCTGATTTCGGAAACAGGGCAGAAAACTGTTATCTTAAGCGGTTCAACTCCTCCCGGATTTCGCTTGGATATTTATAAAATGCTTTCGATAAATGCGCGAAAAAAAGGAGCATATGTCATATTGGATGCCGACAAAGAGCTTCTTATAAACGGTCTTGAAGGGCATCCTAACTTAATTAAGCCGAATGAAAATGAGCTGTTTGCTCTTACCGGTTGGAAACTGAGCGGTGATGAAGGACAAAAGAGAATTTCGGCACTTGCGGCGGCATCTGTAATTTACGAAAAAAGCGGTATTGAAGTTCTGTGTACTTTAGGTGAGAGCGGCAGTGTATATGTTGGAAAAGAGGGACAGTTTGCCTGCCCGGCAAGAAAAACGAGTGTAAAACGGACAAAAGGTGCGGGAGATATGTATCTTGCGAGGTTCATTTACGAACGTTTTGAAAAACACAGAAGTATAGCGGATGCAATGCGGACCGCATCCGAAAAAACGGCAAGAAATCTGTCAATATAAGAATAATGATTATTTTATCCGAAAGGAAGAATAGCTTTGGAAGAAAACAGAAATATAGAGTTTAAAGATCAAAAAATAGTACCTGTTAATATGGAAGGACACGTAAGTGGAGCCTTTCTTGACTATGCAATGTCGGTTTTAACAAGCCGAGCTCTTCCCGATGTAAGAGACGGAATGAAACCCGGACAGAGAAGAATACTTTATTCAATGTACGAGGACAACCTAACAAGTTCAAACCCATTCAGAAAATCGGCAACGACTGTCGGTAATGTTCTCGGTAGATATCATCCTCACGGTGACGCCGCCGTTTACGGTACCATGGTACATATGGCTCAAAGTTTTTCATATCGTTATCCGTTAATTCAAGGACAGGGTAACTTCGGTTCGATAGACGGGGATTCCGCTGCGGCTTACCGTTATACTGAATCGCGTCTTGCCAAAATATCGGATGAACTTATGAGGGATATTGAAAAAGAAGTAGTTGATATGAATCAAAACTTCGACTACACAAGAAATGAACCCTCGGTTTTGCCTTCGAGATTTCCAAATCTCCTTGCCAACGGTACGCCTGTGGGAATTGCAGTTGGTATGGCTACAAAAATACCACCTCAAAATCTGTGTGAGGTAGTAGACGGTGTAATATATTTCATGGAAAACCCGAATGCCGGTGTAGATGAAATAATGCATTTTATTAAGGGACCCGATTTTCCGACAGGCGGTATTATATACGGAACAAAGGGAATAAGAGATGCTTATTCAACGGGAAAAGGAAAAGTCGTTATAAGAGGGCGTGCCGAAGTTGAAGAGGCAAAGAGAAGGATTATCATTAATGAAATTCCGTTTATGGTAAATAAATCCGAACTCATTTCTTCTATGGCCGAGCTTGTAAAAGACAAGAAAATAGAAGGAATATCCGACCTTCGTGACGAGTCAAACAGAAACGGAATAAGGATTGTCGTTGAATATAAGAGAGATGCAAACGGGCAGGTTATCTTAAATCAGCTTTACAAGTATACAAACCTTCAGGATACATTCAGTGTCAATATGATAGCTCTCGTAAACGGTATTCCGAGAACTTTAAATCTTCTTCAAATAATGGACCACTATGTTAAGTTCCAAAAAGAAGTTATTGAGAGAAGAACTAGATTTGAACTCAAAAAAGCAACTCACGAAAAACATATTTATCTTGGATACAGGACTGCTGTAGATAATATTGATGAAGTAATCAATATAATCAGAGCATCAAGTGATGTGCCTGAAGCAAAAATCAACTTAATGAACCGTTTTTCTCTTGATGAAGAACAGGCTCAAGCTATAGTATCCATGACACTCGGAAGACTTTCCGGTATGGAAAGAGAAAAAATCGAGAAAAGACTTGAAGATCTTGATGAGTTGATAGATGACCTGAAAGATATTTTGTCCAACAGCTCAAGAGTTGAGAATATTATAAAAGAGGACCTTCTTGAAATAAAGAAAAAGTTCGGAGACGAACGCAGAACGGAAATTACGGAGAGTCATGACGATATCGATATAGAAGACTTAATCGAACGCCATGAATGCGTAATAACAATGACTCATACAGGTTATGTAAAACGTCAACCTTCATCTTCCTATTCTTCTCAAAAGAGAGGTGGAAGAGGAAAGACGGGAATGAAGACGAAAGAGGAGGATTATATTGAAAGAGTTATAGTCACAAATTCTCACTCCAACCTTCTTTTCTTCACTAATCTCGGTAGAGTATACTCCAAAAAAGCATATCAAGTACCCGAAGCGGGTTCAAATGCGAAGGGAACAAACATTGTTAATGTTCTTGATTTGACAGAAGGGGAGAAAGTATCTACAATTATTGAAATACCGGAATTTTTAGATCATGAATATCTTTTGATGGTTACAAAAAACGGTGTTATCAAGAGAACACCCGTATCCGAATACAGCTATCAAAGAAAAGGCGGAAAAATAGCCATTACTCTTGACGAAGGCGATGAGCTGATCTTTGTTTCGAGAACGGACGGAAATTGCGATATACTCATTGCAACCCGTGACGGACTCGGAGCAAGATTTTCCGAAAGAAAGGTTACAACTGTCGGAAGAACCGCAAGAGGCGTAAGAGGTATTAAACTCCGCGAAGGTGATATTGTTGTCGGAGCGGCGCTTATAGTCAACACCGAAGAGTGGCAAGCGAAATATAAACTTCTTACCGTAACCGAAAACGGATACGGAAAGAGAACCGAGGCATTCCAATATGATGCCAAAGGAAGAGGAATTCAAGGTGTAATCTGTCACAATCTTAATGAGAAAACGGGAAAACTTTGCGGTATTAAAGTGATTTCCGAAGATAAGGATGTTCTTCTTATTACAGACACGGGAATTATAATTAAAACACCGGTAGAGGATATTCCGATTTACGGAAGAAGCACTTCGGGCGTAAAAATCATAAAGCTTATCGGAGATGCCAAAGTTGTTAATTTTGCCTTCACCGAAAAAGCGGATGAAGACGAGTCGGAAGAGACAGTTGATATGAATGCGGATTTTCAAGAAACAACCGAAAACGGTTCAGGTGCAGAACAGGAAATGTCTTATGTTGACAGTGGAATTGACGAACTTCTAAGCAGAGCAATTGAAGAACAGGAGGAAAGAGAGGAAACTGGAGACGATGAGTAAAAGACTTGCCAAGGAGAAATTACTTGCCGCAATTCTTGTCGTTTATTCGTTTTTCGGAGCGGCACTGTTTATATTTTTTAAAAAAATAGTGCCGTTTCCC
>CAZCSZ010000167.1:0-3657 GCA_964501305.1 uncultured Ruminococcus sp. | reverse complement strand
GTCAATGCGGGGGACGCAGACCGAGAGGGAGAAATAATCGTCCGTCTTTGTGTGATGAATGCTCTCAACGCAAAAAAGAATTTCATGAGGCTGTGGCTCCCCGACCAAACGCCCGAAACCGTAAGGCAGGCTTTGTCGGAAATGAAGAGCGAGGATGAGTATGAAAACCTTGCAAACGAAGGTTTTTCCCGCACTTATATAGATTGGCTTTACGGAGTTAATCTGACAAGATACGCAACTCTGAAAACAGGGACACTGCTCCGTGTCGGGAGGGTAATTGTACCTATAGTCAAAGCAATTTACGACCGCGATATGGCGATAAAGAACTTTGTACCCGATAAATACTACGCCCCTGTAAGCAAAGAAAAAACGAAGGATGCCCTAATCGAACTTACATCAAAAAACAAGTTCGACAAAAACAGCCTTCGCAAGGCGGAGGAAATGTGCCGCCTGTATAATCAAACGGGGGCCGTCGTCACTGCCGTAAAAAGGCGGAAGGCGGTTATTCCCGCAGGCAAGCTCTATTCTCTTTCAAAACTGCAGAACGTACTCGGCAAAAAGTATAAAATGTCGATGGGGGACAGCCTTGATGCGGTGCAGAAACTTTACGAGGCGGGTTATTTGACATATCCCAGAACAAACTCCGAATATCTTGCAAGCGCCGAAAAGGACAAAATCAAGAAGATAATCGAGAACTGCAAGGGCCTCGGTTATCCGCTGAAGTTCAAAGATACCAAAACGGTGTTCGACGATTCCAAAATCGAGAGCCACTCGGCAATAATGCCGACTTATAAAATACCCGACAAGAGCAAACTCACCGAAAGGGAAATGCAGGTGTATTCTACTGTATTCCGCAGATTTGCGGCTGTTTTCTGCGCCGAAGACTGCGTTGCAGATAAGACCGAAATCGAAATATCCGTCGGGGATCTTGAAAAATTTGTTCAAAAAGGCACCGTAATCCTTGAGAAAGGGTGGATGAAATTCGACGACGCATCCCAAAAAGACAAAATTCTTCCGCCGCTCTCCAAGGGAGACACGGTCAATATAGATTTCAAACCGTGCGAAAAGGAAACATCACCGCCGAAGCACTATACTATAGAGACTTTGAACAATTATCTCAAAAATCCGTTCAAAGAAGAAAAGGCGGCGGCTAAAAGTTCGGACGAGCAGGATGATACCGTTTTTGACGATGCCGAGGACTATAAAGCCGTTTTTGAGGGTCTTGAACTCGGTACCGAGGCTACAAGAACAGGTATAATCGATAATGCCCGAAAAAGCGGGTATATAGAGCTTAAAAAGGACGTTTACACCATTCTTCCGGGCGGAATTTTTATGATTGAAAGTCTTGAGAGAATGGGCATTTCAATGGACAAGTACAAGACTGTCGAAATGGGTAAGGCACTTAAAAAAGTATTTCGAGGCGAAATGGAGACGGAGGAGAGTGTCGCTCTTGCAAAGAGCGACATCGAAAAGGTATTCCGAAGAAAGAATTTGCCGCCCGAAACCGACACGGATACGGGATGCTATATGGAAACGGTCGGCATCTGTCCCGTTTGCGGGAAAGAGGTTAAACGGTACAAGTTCAGCTACGGATGCACCGGCTACTCCGAAGGATGCAAGTTCAATGTAAATACCGTGATTTGCAAGCGCAATGTCTCGGTATCGAACATAAAACTTCTTCTCGAAACGGGAAAAACATCCAAAATCGAAGGATTTATATCCAAGAACGGGAAGGCTTTTTCCGCCGCGTTGAAGCTTGAAAACGGAAAAGCCGTATTCGACTTCGACTGATATATAAAAACAAAGCTTCCGCAAGGCCTCGGCCATGCGGAAGCTTTTTGATATCGGAAAGACGGTTTATTTTCCGAAATATTCTGCAACTTCTTTTAGGTATTTCTCAACCTTTAAATGTTGGGGACATATGCCTTGGCACTGTCCGCACTCAATGCAGTCGGATGCCGCGCCGTGATGCTTTGTCAAGTTGTCGTAGTATTCTCTCTGCGGAGTCCACCCTTTTTCGGGAGCCTCCTTTTTGTCGGCGTTGTATAGGGAAAAATACTTCGGTATAGGAATATTTTTCGGGCAACCGTCAACGCAATATGCACAACCCGTGCACGGAATAAACGGATTGGAATCGAATATTTCGCCCGCTCTCATTACAAGCGAGTATTCCTCATCGGACAGTTCTTCGAGATTTGAAAACAGGCTTGTATTCTCGTCAAGCTGTCTTTCGTTACTCATTCCGCTGAGAACCACGGCAACGCCGTCGAGACTTGCGGCAAAGCGGAGCGCCCATGACGAAGGGGTCATATCCGAGCGGCGGGAACGAAGCAGTGCTTCGGCCTCATCGGGGAGCTTTGCCAAAGTTCCGCCTTTGACAGGCTCCATGACAATAATCGGTTTACCGTGCTTTCTTGCCACCTCATAACACTCACGGGAACGTATCGCGGGGCTGTTCCAATCCAGGTAGTTTATTTGAAGCTGTACGAATTCCATATACGGATGCTTTGTCAGTATTTCGTCGAGAAGTTCGGGAGAATCGTGGAAAGAAAAACCTATGTGCCTTATAAGGCCCTTCGCCTTTTTTTCTTTTACGAAAGAAAAAGCATCGAACAAAGTGCATTTTTCGTAGTTTTCCGTACTCAAATCGTGAAGCAGATAATAGTCGAAGTATCCGGCGCCCGTTTTCTCAAGTTGCTTTGAAAAGATAGTCTCAAAGTCGGCGGGAGATTTAACAAAGCCCGCATGCAGTTTTGTCGCAAGGGTAAACGTATCTCTGCTGTGACGTGAGCAAAGGGCCTTTTTAACGGCGTTTTCGCTTTCGAAACTGCAGTACATCCACGCCGTGTCGAAATACGTAAATCCTCTTTCTATGAACGCATCTACCATTTTACTAGTTGTGTTAATGTCCACTGACGAAGGGTCGGTGGGGTCGATGAGCGGAAGCCGCATAAGACCGAAACCGAGTTTTTTCATGTTATCCATACTTTAAAACCTCTTCAGTTATTTCGGCAATGCACATTATATTTGCTTGCCGTATATATTTTATCACATAAAATCGGTTATTGCAACCGTCGGAAACCCGAATTGCGGTTTAATATTATACATTTCGGAGCGGTTATACATATTTTTTGAAAGCTGTGCCATGCTCGGCGAATTGTGCAATGAATATCTGGCTTATATGCCGAAAGCATAAGCCGCCGCCTTGCACGGCGGGCAAAATCGTCTTACGCGTCGTCACATGAAAACGCTCTCTTCTTCGTTAAAATCGTACAATATCTTGTTCGCAAAAATAAATTTCGAACAATATATTGTGCTTTTTTGAGCAAAACCTATTGACATATCGTATCTGTTGTGCTACAATAGAAACGCACCGCCGAAAAAACGTGTGTTTCGGCGAATATAAACCCGGTTAAAAATTAATAATAAATATCCGAAAACAAAGGAGAACGCCATGTATCAGGTAAAGAAAAGAGACGGAAAGATAGTAGACTTCAATCTTTCCAAAATCAGCGATGCGATAAAACTCGCATTCGAAGCACAGGAGACGCAAACACATCCGCAAGTTATAGATTTTCTTGCGCTTAAAGTAACAGCGGATTTCGAGCCTAAAATCAAAGAAGGACTTATTTCCGTTGAGGACATACAGGACAGCTG
>CAZCSZ010000166.1:3077-3671 GCA_964501305.1 uncultured Ruminococcus sp. | reverse complement strand
GCACTTTTCACCTTTCCGATTTTATTCTGATATGAGCATTTTGGCGTTTCTTTTGATATTACAGTTTCACACAGCGATTTATGCTGATTTTCTCTTCATTAATTATATAGCCTTAGGTTAACACCTAAGTGTCAACTCGAAAACCAAATCAAAAAAATCAACGCTCCGCCTTTGGATGTCTACATTTTTTTACATTTAAAACATTTGTTAATTTTATATAACATTTATGTAAATATCATGGTCGGTTTTTCCAAACGTTAAAAAAAGGCTTGACAACTTGCAAAAAAGCTGATATATTTATATACTGTACGCATTTGCTTTAATTTTATATTATAGCATGCATATTATATATTTATATGCTGCAACTTACAAGCAATCACAACATCATTTAACGGAACGGAGTGTAAACAGAATGGTAAAACCTCAGATTCTCGGTAAGAACAAAAGGATGAGCTTTTCGAATATCAATGAGCCCATTGATATGCCGAACCTCATTGAGGTTCAAAAGAACTCTTACAAGTGGTTTGTCGAAAAAGGTCTTGCGGAGGTGCTCGCAGACGTTTCTCCCATAACGGATTATTCCGGCAAACTTTC
>CAZCSZ010000166.1:0-3067 GCA_964501305.1 uncultured Ruminococcus sp. | reverse complement strand
AACGCCGAAATATCCCGTCGAGGAATGTAAAGAACGCGACGCCAATTATGCCGCGCCTCTCAGAGTTGAGGTAATGCTCACCAACAGAGAAACCGGCGAGGTCAAGAAGTCAGAAATATTTATGGGCGACTTCCCTCTCATGACCGATACAGGCACATTTGTTATCAATGGCGCGGAAAGAGTCGTTGTCTCGCAGATAGTCCGCTCGCCCGGTATCTATTACGATATGACAATCGACAAATCGGCAAAACATATCTATACGGCAACAGTTATCCCTTACCGCGGAGCATGGCTTGAATACGAAACGGATGCAAACGACGTATTCTATGTCAGAATAGACAAAAACCACAAGCTTCCCATCACTCTGCTTATACGTGCACTCGGTCGTGAAATCGGGGTTACAACGCAGGAAGAAATTACTGAAATGTTCGGCGCTGAGCCCATACTTAACGCAACTCTCGAAAGGGACAAGTCCGACTCACTTGCTGTTGCAACAGGTTCAAATCCCGGAGACGAAGCTATCAAAGAAATATACAAGAAACTCCGTTCCGGCGAACCCGCTATCGTTGACAGTGCGGTTACTCTTATCAATAATATGTTCTTTGACCCGAAGCGTTATGACCTTGCTCCCGTCGGAAGATTTAAGTACGATAAGAAACTTTCAATATCCGACAGAGCTCTCGGACATATTCTCACACGCCCTGCGGTTAATCCCATAACAGGCGAAGTTGTCGATATCGAATGCGGCAAAATCATCACCGCCGCAGAAGCTGAATTACTTGAGAAGAATTGTGTGAACGAAATCTTTGTTTCCGATGATGACGGTGTTGAAGTAAAGGTATTTTCCAACCATGCCGTTTTTGCGGAAAATGTTCTCGGTTACAAACTCGATGGCGAGGACTTCAGTGAAAAAGTACAGCTTCCCGTTCTTCTTTCGATTATGGAAGAAGCGCACGGTGACGAGAACGAAATAAAGAGACTTTGCAAGCTCCGCATACCAGAGCTTTGTCCGAAACACATAACACGTGAAGATATTTTCGCATCGATAAACTATATGCTCTGTCTCTCACACGGCATCGGCAGAACGGACGATATTGACCATCTCGGTAACCGCCGTCTGCGCTGTGTCGGTGAGCTCCTTCAGAATCAAGTCCGTATCGGTTTCTCGCGTATGGACAAGATTGTCAAGGAAAGGATGACTACTATCGATTCCGACAATATGACGCCCCAAAACCTTATAAATATACGTCCGGTTTCAACGGCCATCCGAGAGTTTTTCGGCTCTTCACCGCTCTCTCAGTTCATGGACCAGAACAACCCGCTTGCGGAACTCACTCATAAGCGTCGTCTCTCAGCGCTCGGCCCCGGCGGTCTCTCCCGTGACAGAGCCTCGTTCGAAGTCCGTGACGTTCACTATACACACTACGGCAGAATGTGCCCGATTGAGACCCCCGAAGGTCCTAACATCGGTCTTATTTCATACCTTTCAACATATGCTAAAATTTCAAAATACGGCTTCATAGAAGCTCCGTACCGCAAAGTGGATAAAGCAACCGGTACGGTTACAAACGAAATAGAATATATGACCGCGGATGTCGAGGACAACTACGTTATAGCTCAGGCAAACGAACCTCTCGATGAAAACAACCGTTTTGTAAACCGCAAAGTTACGGCAAGAGACAAGGCCGAGATTATCGAAATCGATGCATCCGAAGTCGACTACATGGACGTTTCGCCGAAGATGGTTGTATCCGTTGCAACAGCAAGCATCCCCTTCCTTGAAAACGATGACAACTCCCGTGCACTCATGGGTTCGAACATGCAGAAGCAGGCTGTTCCTCTTATGATTACGGAAAGTCCCATTGTAGGTACCGGTATGGAATATAAGGCAGCCGTTGACTCCGGTGTCTGCGTTGTATCCGATGTATCAGGATACGTTGAATCCGTCACTGCAAGGGAGATTGCGGTTCGCACCGATGACGGCGAAAAAGTTGTGTACCATCTTATTAAGTTCAAACGTTCAAACCAAGGTACTTGTGTTAACCAGAAACCTATTGTCAATTACGGCGAAAGAATCGAAAAAGGTCAGGTTCTTGCCGACGGACCCGCAACAAGCGGTGGCGAAATCTCGCTCGGCAAAAACCCTCTCATCGGTTTCATGACATGGGAAGGTTATAACTATGAGGATGCCGTTCTTCTGAACGAAAGGCTTGTAAGGGACGACGTTTACACGTCCATTCATATTGAAGAGCATTCTCACGAGGCAAGAGAAACAAAGCTCGGCGCCGAAGAAATCACAAGAGATATCCCCAATGCCGGTGAAGAAGCACTTAAGAATCTTGATGCAAACGGTATAGTTAAAATAGGTACCGAAGTCAGATCCGGTGATATTTTGGTCGGTAAGGTTACTCCCAAAGGCGAGACGGAACTCACACCCGAAGAAAGACTTCTCCGTGCTATTTTCGGTGAAAAAGCCCGCGAAGTCCGTGATACTTCTCTCCGTGTTCCGCACGGTGAAAGCGGTATAGTAGTAGATGTCAGAGAATTCGACCGTGCAAACGGTGACGAACTCTCTCCCGGTGTAAATAAAGTAATCAGAGTATATGTTGCACAGAAGAGAAAAATCTCCGTCGGAGACAAAATGGCAGGCCGCCACGGTAACAAAGGTGTCGTTTCGAGAATACTTCCTCCCGAAGACATGCCCTTTCTTCCCGACGGTACGCCTCTTGACATCGTGCTCAATCCTCTCGGTGTTCCTTCTCGAATGAATATAGGTCAGGTGCTCGAGGTTCACCTCGGTATTGCGGCTAAAAAGCTCGGTTGGAAAGTTATGACTCCCGTATTCGACGGTGCAACGGAAAAAGATATAACCGAATGTTTGCGCATGGCGGGAATAGGCAGAGACGTTCTTCCTCTTGAAAACATCGACGGTAAACACATTTACGAAGAAATAGTCGACGAGAAGAATCACAAGCTCGACCTTCGTGAGCTTTCCGATGAAGAAAGAGCCGATACAGCTTATATTGAAAAGCTCAAAGCGGAAAAGAAACTCAAGATCGTTGACGGT
>CAZCSZ010000165.1:0-3690 GCA_964501305.1 uncultured Ruminococcus sp. | reverse complement strand
GCTTTTATTGACAGAAAAAGACGTGAATTCGGAATATCAATTTTTATGATTGAACATCATATGAACCTTGTTATGGATATTTCGGACAGAATATATGTTATCGATTTCGGGAAACTTATAGCAAAAGGAACTCCCGAAGAGGTACAGAACAATCAGGCTGTTATCGATGCTTATCTCGGAACAGGCACGGAAGATGAATGAGGTGACTTATGAACAATATACTTGAAATACGAAACCTTGTGGTATCTTACGGAGGAATTGAGGCTGTCAAGGGGATAAACATTGATGTCAAAGAAGGACAGATAATAACTCTCATCGGTTCAAACGGTGCCGGTAAAAGTACTACTCTAAAAAGCATTGCGGGAATAGCCAAGCCCAAGACCGCCTCTATTAAATTCAACGGTGAAGAACTTTGCGGAAAATCACCAAACTATATAGTTTCGAAAGGTGTAACCCTTGTGCCCGAAGGAAGGCGGGTTTTTCCGAACCTTACTGTCCTCGAAAATCTTAAAATCGGAGCATACCTGAGAAAAGACAGTCTTACTGAAGATTTAAAAAAAGTATTCTACCTATTTCCAAGACTCAAAGAACGCGAATGGCAGCTTGCAGGCACGCTTTCAGGCGGAGAACAGCAAATGCTTGCCGTCGGCAGAGCTCTTATGTCAAACCCCTTGCTCATTATGATGGATGAGCCCTCGCTTGGACTTGCTCCATTAGTTGTAAAAGGCATCTTCGATATCATCAAGGAGATTAACAAAAATGGCATAACCGTTCTTTTAAACGAACAGAATGCAAACATGGCGCTTAAGATTGCCGACCACGCTTACGTTCTCGAAACAGGCACCGTCACAATGGAAGGCGTTGGAATTGAACTTCTTGAAAACGAAGCAATCAAAGAAGCGTACCTCGGCAAGACAAAGGACTCGTCAAACAAGATTAACAAAGTCGACTGAGAGCAACGGTTAACGGTTTTAAACCAACGTTAAACCGCGACTGATGAAATGTTTAAACAGTTTCAAAACCCGTTCGGTTGCATGTGAAACTTAACCGAACAAATCAAACCTTATACAAGTACAAGCCCCGCCGAAAGGCGGGGCTTAATTATACCGTTGAACCGAGGACATTACCTATTCTTTTTTAACGGCAAAATAATCACATAATTAAAAGCATGAATAATCTTCTTGAAGTTTCGGTTAAACCTCAAAGTTTAAAGCAGCGTCCGACTTCCTGTACGTTCTAAATTAAAAAGCGGTACGATTTAAGTTCGTCCCGCTTTTTGTGCCTATTTAACATTATCCATCAAAGCTATAAGCTTCTCGGTTACAAGGTCTCCCGTTTCGGGAGCGAAAGCCGAATTTCCGACTTCGTATCCGCCTTCGGCAAGAGATTCAGGCGTATAGATATATCCGGGGAGTGAGCCGTTTGTAACCTCGACAACGAATCCTTTTTTACCCCTCTCTGCTGCAGCTTTCTTAAGAGCAACGCCGTATTCGACGAATATTTCGCCCTGAAGAGCAAAAATGACAGTATCGCCGATTTCAACGGCGCCGAGTTCGCACGGCAGTTCGGAATTAATCATTGAACCGTGTTCCGCAATATACTTAGAGTTGGCATATTTGCTTTCGGCACCGAACATTGCAAGCTCTGCATTACGTTTTGCAATATAGTCGCCGTCATCGGTTTCGGCAAATACACGGCGTGCATCCTGCATAAGCTTTTCGCACTCATCAACCGGAGGATACTCACGCATCGGCAAATCGGTTTCATCGAAAGCATACTTTATAGATATATCGTCTGAGTACTCCATTTGTTCAAGACATCTGAACACTTCGACTCCGATAGTAGTTCCGACACGGTTAGCTTCATCGAAGTTCTGACCTGTTCTGAAATATCTTGAGCTCTGGTTTCCAGATGTTCCCTGACCGAACATGAATACTGCATCCGGAGCGGCGTATTTAAGATACTTTCTTATATATCCGGGATAATCAGCTGTTACAAGGAGGCTCTCCGCATGGAGATATGTCGGATGAAGTGCATAAGACAGAAATACACAGCGAACTTTTTTCTCACAGTCGCGTACCGCAAGAACATTAACAGTCGGGTCAGCCAAATCTTCGGGATGACGTCTGTTTCCGCCTACTCCCTGTTCAGCGCCGCAGTGACCTATAAATGTACCGAGATCCGCATCAAACGGTGATGAAATAGCTTCATTTATAAGATTTTCAAGCTTATCCATGAGAAAAGCTATATATTCCTCGTTGTTTGCAACACCTTCTTCGATTTCATAGGCCTCAGGGGTTGCCGCCCACGGGCCCGAATGAGTATGCGATGTCGTGAGCATTAACTTTAATCCGGGAAATTTATCCCTTATTTGCTTTGTAAATACTTTGCCGAAATAGAGGATATCAAGAGTTACCCATACTATTTTCTTGTCTCCGTTGTCAAGATAGAGAGCCGACGCATAAAGGGGGTCATGTACACCCGTATTGGGCCTCGGACAATGCGGATAACCCGCCATTTCAACTCCCTCCCACGGAGTAATATCGGTAATGGCAACGCCAGCTTTTAACATTTAAATCAGTCCTTTCAAATACATATTATCTTTCAGTCGAAAATACTTCGACCGCATTGAATTTACTGTCAAGAACGGCAATGTCGGCATAATAGCCTACTTCGATTTTGCCTGTTCTTTCAATTTTTACAGCTTTAGCGGGGTTGTATGCAGTTATTCTCGTCACTTCAGGTAAAGAATAACCCTCGTCAACGAAGTTTGCAAAAACTCCGTTCATTTCGAGCCTGCTTCCGTAAAGTTCTCCGTCAACAACATTAATGTCACTGCCGTCATCCTCACCGCCCGCGCAGCAGTCGGTAATTCCTATAATCCTGTCGATGCCGACGGCTTTTACAGCAAGCTTCAAAAGCTCACTTCTTACATGAACACGTTTACTGTCAAGGATTATTTCATAGTAGAAATTATCGCAAATAAGAGTCGCCACATTGAACGAGGCCTCTATTGTACCGTCAAATATCGGCGGGTCAATTGCCTTACCCGTCGCATCGAAAAGGTGCGTAACAATTCTCGCCCCGTCCCTCTCCGCTCTTTTTACATCTTCGGGCGAAGCGGATGAATGCCCTATTGCAGGGACTATTCCGAGTTTCGAAATATCTCTTGCGAACTTATCGGTGCCCGCAACTTCGGGTGCGTAAGTCCATTGCCTTATAATACCGCTTTCGGCAAGTGCAAGATACTCTTTCTCGTCAACACGCTCACCTTCGTCAAGTTTCCCCGTTCCGTATCTCGGATTTAAATAAGGTCCTTCAAGATGAACGCCTTTTATCGAAGGGCAAGACTCCATTGACTCTTTAATTCTGTCAATGGAAGAAATGAGAGTTTCAAAGGGTATATCACGGTAAAGCGTACACAAAACCGAAGTGGTTCCGTGCTTTAAATGGTATTTCGCAAATTCTTCGGGGTTTTCGTGAGACCAAACCGAAGGCGCGGCGTGACAGTGAATATCGACAAATCCCGGAACAACTGTATATCCTGAGTAATCAAATACATCGCCTATTTCGTTTTGTAGTTTTGAACGTTCACCGACGTAATTGATTATGCCGTCAACTACAGTCACAGCTCCATCTTCAATAACTCTGTCAAATGTAACGACTTTGCCGTACAGAGTATAACAGCTG
>CAZCSZ010000164.1:2303-3691 GCA_964501305.1 uncultured Ruminococcus sp. | reverse complement strand
CATATACTTCTTTACTTGTCAAGCTTTTTTTGAAGTTTTTTAAAAAAATTTTGAGCGGTGAGAATAGCGGCAAAAAACAACTCTTTTTGCATCGAAATCCCGTCTCAAATCTTACATTATCATGCTGTCGGGTCGTAAATATCGACGTCGCCGAAATTAAGTATATCCGACAGGATATAATTACTTATAAACATTCCGCGCGGAGTGAAGAAATATCTTCCGTCCTTGTGTCCCACAAGACCGTAGTCGGCGTATTTTGACAGCTTGATGCCGAACATTTCTCCAAAGCTCTTACCGAACAGTCTGAAGAACTCCCTTTCGGAAATGCCCTCGTTGAGCCTAAATCTCAGCATTACATATTCCCCCAGTCTTTCCTTGGTCATTATCTCCTCGGTACTGTCGGTTATTCTGATCTTCGATTCGGGATTCTCCATTGCCTTCATATACTTCATTATATCCTTGCAGAAGGAAAATCTATTGCCGTTGAAGAAAGAGTGCGCTGCAGGTCCGAGGCCGAGGTATTCATCGCAATTCCAATACTTAATATTATGCATGCACTGATAACCCGGCTTTGCAAAATTGCTGATTTCATACTGAGCGTAACCTCGCGACTCAAGGAATTTAATCGCCGTCATATACATTTCGTACTCGGTATCTTCATCGGGCAAGGTCAGCGCATCGCGTATTTTCCAAAGCGGCGTTCCCTCTTCGATTTTCAGATTGTAGAAAGAAATATGTTCGGGTGACATTTTGGTCACGTAATTCAAAGTTCTGAGCATGGAATCAATTGTTTGGCCCGGTATGCCGAACATAAGGTCAACGCTTATATTGTCGATTTTCGCATCACGTGCAGCTCTGAAAGCCTCTTCAAAATCACGCCTTTGATGTATTCTGGACAGGGCTCTGAGTTCCTCGTTGCTTGCACTTTGGAGTCCTATGCTCAACCTGTTTACTCCCGCGCGTCTCAATTTCTTAAGTTCGGATAAACCGACGGTTGCGGGGTTTGCTTCCATTGTTATCTCGCACCTTTTTGCAAGTGAAAAATTACGCTTTATTCCGCGCATGAGCTCTGCAAGAAGCGATGCCGGCACGGCTGTGGGGGTTCCGCCGCCTATATATACCGTATCGGGAGCGTATGACTCGCAACTGCTCTTATAGCTTTCCATGTGCTTTACAAGCGCACCGATGTACCTCTCGTATACTGCTTCGTCATTTGGGACGAAGGAATAAAAATCGCAGTATGAGCATTTGCTCTTGCAAAACGGGATGTGAAGATACAGCCCGAGCCGTTCTCTGTTGACCTTTGGGAACATCCTTCATCCTCCTTTGTCGACATATCAGTCGTTATCAAGTTTAAGAACCGCCATAAACGCTTCGGGGGACACCTG
>CAZCSZ010000164.1:0-2293 GCA_964501305.1 uncultured Ruminococcus sp. | reverse complement strand
CACCTGCACCGTGCCAAGCTGGCGCATCTTCTTTTTGCCCTCTTTTTGCTTCTCAAGCAGTTTCTTTTTTCTCGTAATATCACCGCCGTAGCACTTTGCGAGAACGTCTTTGCGCATTGCTTTTACGGTTTCTCTCGCTATAATCCTTGAACCTATTGCCGCCTGAATAGGCACTTCAAAGAGCTGTCTCGGTATATTTTCTTTCAGTTTTTCGGCAATTTTTCTCGCTCTTCCGTACGCTTTTTCTTCGTGAACAATAAACGTCAAAGCATCAACCTGTTCTCCGTTAAGCAGAAAATCAAGTTTTACGAGTTTGCTCGGTTCATATCCTCCGAAATCATAGTCAAGCGAAGCGTATCCCTTGCTTCTCGATTTCAAGGCATCGAAAAAGTCGTATATAATCTCATTGAGCGGGAGCTTGTAATACAGTTCCACCCTGTCGGTGTCAATGTATTTCATATCTTTGAACACTCCACGCCTGTCCTGGCATAAATCCATAATTCCACCGACAAATTCCGTCGGAGTTATAAGTGTTGCGTCAACTACAGGTTCGGCTGCCGTTTCTATTTCGTCGGGAGACGGATAATTCGTCGGATTGTCTATATAGACAACCTCGCCGTTTGTTTTCGTTATTTCGTAAATAACACTCGGAGCTGTCGTTATAAGGTCCAGATTAAATTCACGTTCAAGTCGTTCCTCGATTATTTCCATGTGGAGAAGCCCGAGAAAACCGCAGCGGAATCCGAAACCGAGAGCTATACTTGTTTCGGGCTCGAACACAAAAGCCGCATCGTTGAGACGGAGCTTTTCCAGGGCATCCTTTGTTTCATTATATCTTGCTCCGTCGGCAGGGTAAATTCCCGCATAGACCATTGGGAGCACACTTTTAAATCCCGGCAAGGCCTCGTCGCAAGGGGTTTTCGTAAGGGTAACGGTATCGCCGACACGTGTATCGGATACGTTTTTAATTGATGCCGTAATGTAGCCGACATCTCCTGCCGAAAGAACATCTTTCTTTTTGAGCCCGAATGGATCCATTGCACCGACTTCGACAACATCAAACTCGGCACCCGTACTCATAAGTTTAATCCTGTCGCCCGCTTTTACGGTACCTTCAACAACACGGATATATACTACAACCCCAAGGTAACTGTTGTACACGGAATCGAATATCAAAGCACGCAAGGGAGCATTCTCATCTCCGCACGGCGGCGGAACGTCGCGAATTATTGCCTCCATGACACTATCGATATTCAGCCCGGTTTTCGCCGATACCGCCGGGCAGTCCTCGGCGGGAATACCTATTACATCCTCAATTTCTCCGCGGACACGCTGTATATCAGCTGAAGGAAGATCAACTTTGTTTATAACAGGTACTATTTCGAGGTCGGCATCAACAGCAAGGTATGCATTGGCAAGAGTTTGCGCTTCTATTCCCTGTGTTGCATCAACAACAAGAAGAGCACCTTCACAAGCATTAAGAGAGCGCGACACTTCATAATTAAAGTCAACGTGACCGGGTGTGTCTATTAAGTTCAACTCATATGTCTCGCCGTCCGGTGCATTGTAGTCGATTCTGACAGCTCTTGCTTTGATTGTAATTCCTCTTTCCCTTTCAAGGTCCATATTGTCAAGGAGCTGTTCTTCCATATCACGGCTCGCAACGGCGCTTGAAAATTCAAGAATTCTGTCGGCAAGAGTGCTCTTCCCGTGGTCAATATGAGCAATTATTGAGAAATTTCTTATATGCTTCTGTCTTTCCGTAGGCTGTCCCATGTCACACCTCCGCATTATTTAATAATTAATTATAGCAGATACGAACGGGAAAATCAATAGAAACAGCTCCACTTTCAAAAAAGTCTCCCGGAGAAAACGGTTCTACGTTCTGCTCTAAGAGACTTTGTTTGACGCCAGACTATTGCCGAGCTCGTCTGATTATGACAGTATATTTAATATAATGAAGATTCCGATTTTTTAAAGCAATTTTCGCAAATGAACTTTCTCAAAGCTGTAATTAATCAACGGTGTGTAATGAGCCGGCTTTAAGCTTTTTGTTTATTCAAGAACAGCTACCGGCTCCCGTTCAAAAATCTCTTTGCCTGCTTACGGGTAAAGAGTTGACTTTAAAATAACGTTTATTGAAGAACAGCGTTGAACTCCTTGTTCAAAAATCTCTTTGCCTGCTTACGGGTAAAGAGTTGACTTTAAAATATCGTTTATTGAAGAACAGCGTTGAACTCCTTATTCAAAAGTTTCTTTGCCTACTTTCTTTTCAAAGAAAGTAGGTCATAGG
>CAZCSZ010000163.1:0-3717 GCA_964501305.1 uncultured Ruminococcus sp. | reverse complement strand
TATTTTCGAGGACATAGGTACGGATTATGTTTTTCCACGCTTTGAAATCATTCTTGAAAACGGTGGATAAAGCGCCGTTCAGCGCTATATTCATTGCGGCGATTTCAGCATCGCTCGCGTTTTTGGAAAACGGCGTCAGGGGAGCTATACAGCGGTTGTCGCCTTTTGTAAAATCAACTTTCAGTATACGTTCGACAGCGCCCGAAAAAGAGAATTTCCTGTCGTTGAAAGAAACAAGACCTGCGCTTTCGGGTCTGAGCGTACCGTCAAGATTGACGGCAAGGCATACGCTTTTGATATCTCTCACGCGGCTTGTAAGAGAGGCAAGGGATGCATTGATTTTTTTGTAATGTTCACTCTCTGTCAAAAGCTCCGTCTTGTCGCAAAGAGCCTTCATTGCCCGTCCCGAAAGTCTGTCACGAAACGGCAGAATACCTTCGCTGAGAGTTTCGAGAAGTGTAATGTAGAGTTCGGCCTCGGTTATACTGCAAAGGTAACCGTCACTGTCACTGTCCGAAAGAGAGCGAAGCTCCGCTATATCCTTTAAAATCGGAATGCACTTCGTGAATGTGGTGAATATTTCGGGGTTTGCGACAAGGTCCTTTACGGTTTCCTGCCTGTATAGAACCGTTTCCTTGCTGTCGGTCAGAAATCCTTCAACGGCGGACAACGGAGAAAAGAAGTCGGACAAGCCGAGACTTTGAAGTATATTATTCTCGAACGCCGAGTACTTCTTGCTTTCGGCATTCGGATAAAGCAAGCTTAAAAAACCGTTTTCGTTTGAATTCATAATAACCTCCTTGCCTTTCCTGTATTCTACCATAATATTTAATGTAAATCAAGATGTAATCTATTGATTTTTCAAACGCCGTGTGCTATTATTATTCGGGGGGTGAATATATGGCACACGGAATATACCTCTCGACAGGTGCCATTGTCGAGAAACGCAACAACTATAATAAAGATGAAGTTAGACGTGTAATACCCGCTCTTATCGACGGCGGATACTGCGACGGAGCGGAACTTATGATGATTCCGCTGTATTATAAATCTCTTGAAAAAACAGTCGGTGACTTTTTAAGTGCGGGCATTAATTTTCCCGTTACTCACTGTGACAAGGACGTAGGTACCCTTCTGTCCGATGCCGCCGTTATACGGACAGACTCTGTAAGTGAGAGCGAAAGGCTTCGTAAAAAAGCATTTGACCTCTTCTGTGTGAATCTAGCAGCGGCTTCGTCGGCAGGTTCGAAACGTCTTGTTCTGCATCTGTGGGGCGGTCTTTCCTCGGATAATGCCGTCGATTACAACGTAGAATGGCTATCAGAACTTTGCGAAAAGGCAAGAGAATACGGCATAAAGATACTTATTGAGAACGTACCGTCGGCAAAAGCCGACCCGTTGTCAAATCTCAGAAAAATCAAAGCGCCTGCCGTCGATGAATGCGGATTTGTATACGACACACGCTTTGCCGAGTGCCACAGACAACATAAAGAAACGCTGTCGGACACTTCGGTTGCACCGAAAATCGAACACGTGCATATAAGTGACTATATAGGCGGACTTAAAGAGTTCTCACACCTTCGCCCCGTCTATCATCCCGGTGAAGGAACAGTCGACTTCGGATTTATCTTTTCGAAACTTCGGGAAATAGGCTACGGCGGTACGTTTACGCTTGAATCTCAAGGTATTACCGATATATCTTCAATTAATATTGCCGTACTTCAAAGGTCGCTTGACTTCATAAGAAGCCGGATTTAAATATTTAGAAAATGTAAACAGTTGAAAAAATAGAATTTCCGTATTGCACAAAGCGACATTTTATTATAAAATAGTATCAAATTATATATCCTTATAAAGGAGAACAAGATGGAGAAAATCAAGAATTTCTTTAAATCTCTGCCTATGCTTTTTGCGGCACTCGGTACCAAATGGATTTTCATTGGTGCAGCTGCCGTTCTTGTAGTCGGTGCGGGCATTGCCACTCCGATTGTAATGCGCAGCGTGCGTACCGACAGTCAAAATGACAGCAAGAAACCAACTCAGGAAATAATAAACGCCGAACAAGCCGAGACAAAGACCGAGTCGGATACGCAAACCGAAACGGATACGGAGACTGAGGCTGAGACAGACACAGAGACCGAAACCGATACGGAAACAGACACCGCTGTCGAAAGTAAAGCCGAAAGTTCCGATAAGCAAGCCGAAACAACTCAAAGTCAAAATCAAAATCAGAACCAGGGCGGAAATCAAAACTCATCGCAGAACGTTGATATTAACGTAGACGTCAACGTTTCGGGCTCTCAAGGTTCTTCGGGTTCTCAAGGTTCTTCTCAGTCGGGCTCTCAAGGCTCTTCGGGTAACTCGTCAGGTCAAACGGGCAAGAACTTAATTCACTGTTACGCCGATGCGCCGTCCAAAGAGGCTGAGGACACATCAAATACTTTGCCGCATTATCCGCTTATGGACTTGAATGCGACGGATGCCAACGGATGGACACCGACAACGAAGGGCGCAAAATTCAACAGACCGCTTATAAGCAAAGAGAATATGAAACCCGGCGTTGTAATGCACGGCGATGCCGATTATTCCACAACCATTGTGGGCTACGACGATTTCCTTTTCTGCAACGATACAATGGGTGACTATGACGGAACGGCAAAATACAGTCCGGAAAGACTCAAATTGCTTGTTCAAAAAGTTGCCGACCAGAATCAATGGATTGAAGAAAACGGCAAAAAGCTTTATATAGTCATAATCCCCAATAAGAATTCTGTATATCCCGAATACATGCCCGACGGCTACACCATGGCATCAACCAGAAGAATCGACCAGGTAATCAATGCCATGAGAAACAAAGGGATTAACGTAATTGATGGCAGAGATCCGATCATTGCGGCAAAGAACGCAAATCCGCAAAGACTTCTCTACTATAAAACCGATACTCATTGGAACAACCACGGCGGATACGAAGTATACAAAGCTCTCATGAAGGAAATCCAGAAAGACTACCCGAAGGCTGTTCTTCATCCGAGAAGTGACTATCAGATAAACTACGAAGAAACATATATGAAGGACCAAATGTATTACATCGGCTACTACGGTTCGACAAGCGAAATCGGCCCTGTATATACTCTCAAAAACGGTAATACGGCAGATCTTCTCAAATACACAAAACGTGACAAGTGGGGTCAGTTCTCGTTTACATACACATGGCCCGACGGTTACAGTGACCACCTTTACTATTTCCAGTATATAAACTATGACAACAAATCGGCTCCGAATATGTACATTTTGAGAGACTCCTATTCAATAGCGCTTACACCGTTTTTGAAGGACAGCTTCTACAAATCAACGTACGATTGGTCATATTACATGAGCAGAAACGAAATTTTGAATTCCAAAGCCGACGTTGTTATTATTGAATGTGTCGAAAAGCACATTAAAGATATGCTCCAGGCAGGATGGGGCAACTGATGAAGGAGAACGACATGAAAAAATCACTTAAAATCATATCCCTTGCGATAGCTGTTTTAACGGCACTTCTCTCTTTCGCTTCGTGCGGAGAGAGCTCAAACACATTAGACTGCGATATTTACGAAGCAGCTAAAACCGTTTCGTCAACGCTTGAGTTCGGCGATGCGACAATACTCACGGACAAAGACGAAAATGCTGAGTTCGTTTTCATGTTCCAATACGGAGTTGAGGACGAAGCAATAC
>CAZCSZ010000162.1:0-3719 GCA_964501305.1 uncultured Ruminococcus sp. | reverse complement strand
GTTTAAGGTTGGCGATGAGATAAAGGCTAAGGTCATCAAGGTCAGTGACATTGACGGTATCGCAATGCTTGACAAGACGAGAGTAGATGCAGACAGCAATTGGCTCTCAGTCGTAGCTGCTGCCGAAAGCGGCGAAATTTTCGAGGGAAAAATCACAGAAGCGGTTAGAGGCGGTCTTGTAACTTCCGTAAACTCGGTTCGCGTATTCATTCCCGCATCCCACTCGGGACTTCCGAGAGAAGCTACAGCTGAAGATTTTCAGAAGCTTATCGGAACTACTCAAAGATTTAAAATCATTGAGACAAGAGAAGACGGCCGCAAGAAGGCCATCGGCTCTATCCGTGCTGTTTTGAGAGCGGAGCGCAGAGCAAAAGAAGCTGCATTTTGGGCTCAGGTTGAAGTAGGTCAGATTTACGAGGGAGAAGTTAAGAGTCTCACATCGTACGGTGCTTTTGTAGACCTCGGCGGAGTTGACGGCATGGTACATATGACAGAGCTGTCATGGAAACGTATCCGTCATCCTTCGGAAGTTGTCAAGGTCGGCGAAGTTATCAAAGTATACGTCAAAGCCGTTGACAAGGAGAAGAAGAGAATTTCTCTCGGTTACAAAACAGAAGATACCGACCCTTGGTTTATTTTTAACAGTAAATACAAGCTCGGTGATGTTGCGAAGGTTAAAATCGTGAGCCTTATGCAATACGGCGCATTTGCGGAAGTCGTTCCCGGCGCTGACGGACTTATTCACATAAGCCAGATTGCCGACCATAAAATCGGCGCACCCGCAGAAGTACTTCACATCGGTGACGAAGTTGATGCTAAAATCATAGGCATTGACGACGAAAACAGAAAGATAAGTCTTTCTATCCGTGCTCTTATAGAACCGGCTGAAGAAGCTGTGGAAGAAGTTGAAGAGACTGAGGACGTTGCAGACGACGAACCCAAGGTTTTCTCGACTGACAATCCTGAAGCTTACGCTGATTTTGAGGGCGAGGAATAATCTTTTCGGATTTTATTTAAACGGGCTGCCGAAGGTAAAACCTTCGGCAGCCTTTTAGTATGATGGGCAGACCGAACTTCACTTTGAAAATCCCATCAGAGTGCAATTTCCGATGTTTAACGATTTCGGAGGTTGCTATTGATTTTAGATGATGAAGGTTGTATAATATATTAATGAAAGGCACAATGAGGCCTGATAAGATAGAAGTCAATCGGAGACGGTATGGAGTTTTTTACGGCAGTCGGCGAAAAGAGACCTGTAAGACTTAGCGAGGCAACACGAAAGTTTGCCTTTGACTCACTCAATCATAAATACGGGAAAGACACGGCAAGGTGTTACAGCATCAGTTTTGACGCTGACGGTGAGTATGCCGCGCTTGACGATATCGGCAAGTATGATGCGGCAATAAGGAAAATAGCTCTTGAATCTCCTATACGTATTTGCGAAGGAGAGCTTTTGAGCGGAGCGGCAACTCTCGGCGCATCTGTTTATCACGGAGTTCCCACAAGCGTTGACGGAGTATGCACATTCAGCAGTGTCAGCCATTTGACGGTTGACTTTCCGAAAGTGCTACGCATAGGCTTTGACGGCATAAGAAAAGAAGTTGAACTCTCTCTTTCGAAACATACGGGCGAAAAAGAGAGGAGGTTTCTCGAAAGCTGCCTTTCGTGCATTGACAGCCTTGCTCTGTGGCACGGACGGTATATTGAGAAGCTTTGCGGTCTTCCCGAATATAAAGCCAATCTTGAGAATTTAAAAAAGGTACCGTTTGCGCCTGCCGAGACCTTTTACGAGGCTGTTCAAAGCCTTTGGTTTACCTTCGCTTTTCTCAGGCTGTGCGGCAACTGGCCGGGCATCGGCAGGCTTGACGTTATGCTCGGAGATTATTTGAAATGCGACCTTGAAAACGGGAACATAACTTTGGACAAGGCAAGAGAAATACTCGCTCATTTCTTCATAAAAGGTTGCGAATGGATAACGGGCGATAAAACGCTGAGCGGAGATGCACAGCATTATCAGAATATAGTTTTGTCGGGAACTAATGCCGAAGGACGCGACGTAACAAATGAGGTCACGTATCTTGTGCTTGACATTATTGAGGAAACGGGCATTGGCGATTTTCCGACTGCGATAAGAATACATAAAAACACAAGCGACAGTCTTTTAAGACGTGTTGCCGAGGTCATAAGCTTCGGCGGTGGAGTTGTTGCGGTATACGGGGAGTCGACCGTAATCGGCGCTATGACAGGATGCGGTTACTCCGAAAAGGAGGCTGTCTCCTTTGCAAATGACGGCTGTTGGGAAACGCAGGTTCCGGGGAAAACGTATTTTTCCTACGTTCCGTTTGATGCCTTACAGTTGCTGCAGAAAAAAACGCTTGACTCGTATTCCGGCAAGATACGGTTTTGCTCTTTCGAAGAGCTGTTTTCGACGTATCTCTCCGACCTTAAAGAACAGGTTTTGTCTGTTATAAGGGCGCATTCTTTTAATTTCGAAAAGGATGAAACGTCACCTTGCGGACTGAAATTCGCTCCGCATATTCCGTGTACCGTAGTTTCACTCCTTGAAGAGGGATGTATCGAAAAAGGGAAAAGCTACCTTGAAGGCGGACCGATTTACAATGTTCTGTCTCCGCATCTCGGAGGGATTGCCGATGCTGTCAACGCTCTTTATGTATTGAAAAAGCTTGTTTTTGACGAAAAGAGGATATCTTTTGAAGATTTTTCGGAAGTTCTTAAAAACGGGTGGGAAGGAAACGAACCGCTGAGACGGTATGTTACGACACACTATTCTCTGTACGGGAACGACAACGATGAGGTCGATAAAATTTATTCCGATATTATAGATGCCTTTTATACGTTTTGTCTTGAAACCGACGGTATGACTCCATACAGATTTCTCCCCGGAATTTCGACTTTCGGTCGACAAATCGAATGGGCGGAAAACAGGCTTGCTTCCCCACACGGAAAGTTTGCGAAAGAGGTGCTTGCGGGGAATACTTCCCCAACACCCGGTACGGATACCGAAGGAGCGAGTGCTGTTGTTAAATCGTATTGCAAAGCCGATCTTACAAAGACGGTAACGGGGACGGCACTTGATATACACCTGTTGCCGTCTGCTGTGTCCGGAGAAGAAGGTATATCGGCGCTTTGCGCTCTTATAAGAGGATTTGAAACGCTCGGCGGGTACTTTATGCAAATCGATGTTATCGATGCCCAAGTGCTCAAAGAAGCAAAAAAGCACCCCGAAAACTATACGACATTGTCAGTGCGTATATCGGGATGGAATGCACGCTTTGTCACGCTCAGCGAAGAGTGGCAGGATATGATAATCGAGAGGTATGAAAAGTGAATGAGGCTTTCACCGTTCCTGTTACCGCCGTTCAGCGTTTCTGCATGCACGACGGTGATGGAATCAGAACAACGGTGTTCTTGAAAGGATGCCCGCTCAGATGTAAATGGTGCCATAATCCGGAATGTAAAACTTCGGTACCTACCGTAATATATAACGAAAAGAACTGCATTTTCTGCCATTCATGTACCGTGTGTTCCGAAGGATGCCATGCTTTTGAAAACGGTATGCATACCTTTGACAGAGAACTTTGCAAGGGCTGCTTTGCGTGCTGTAATGTATGCCCTTCGGATGCCCTGAAAAGAGATTATATTGAAATGACCGCAGATGAAATAGTCAACGCCTCACTTCGGGATCTGCCGTTTTATTC
>CAZCSZ010000161.1:0-3745 GCA_964501305.1 uncultured Ruminococcus sp. | reverse complement strand
GCTCAGGCTTCTCATTGCCATTGCCGTCGGAGCTGTCTTTGCGGCTATTGCGGGCGTTATTATCGGCGTACCCGTATTAAGACTTCGCGGCGACTATCTTGCGATTGTAACTCTCGCATTCGGCGAGATAATCAAAGAAATTGTCAACTGTCTTATAGTCGGTTACGATTCAAACGGACTGCATATGATTTTTAATTTAAACGGTCAAAAGGGAGTTGCCGATTTAGGCCTTTTGGAGGATGGAAAAACTATTATCAAGGGTGCGCAGGGAGCATCGGGCATTACGATAATATCGACATTCACAGCAGGCTTTATTCTTATAATGGTTACCCTTGTAATTGTTCTTAATCTTACAAGAAGCCGTTCCGGTAGAGCTATTATGGCTCTTCGAGACAACAGAATTGCGGCTGAATCCGTAGGTATAAATATCACGAAATACAAGCTTATGGCGTTTGTCACCTCGGCGGCTCTTGCCGGCGCCGCAGGCGCGCTTTATGGGCTTAATCAGTCCGGCGTAACGGCATCGAAGTTCGATTTCAACAATTCAATTCTTATTCTCGTATTCGTCGTTCTCGGCGGACTCGGCAATATATGGGGTTCCATAATTGCCGCAACCGTTCTGACGATTCTTCCCGAAGCACTTCGTGCGTTCTCGGATTACAGAATGTTGATTTATGCGGTAGTTCTTATAGTCGTAATGCTTGCGACAAACAGCGATGAAGTTAAGGAACTCCTCGGAAAAATCATACCCGAACCGTTAAGAAAAAAGATATCGGCATTTTTCAAAGGATTATTCACCAAAAACGGGAATAAAGAAAAGGAGGCGTCAAAATGAAATTCATAAACACATCTAAAAATGTCAGCCCCCTTGTTCCCATGCCGAGCGATTCATATATTCCGCAAAGAGACCTTCATCAGACACCCGTTCTCGAGGCAAAGCACCTCGGAATCGAATTCGGCGGTCTTAAGGCTGTTGACGATTTCAATTTGACTATCGGCAAAACCGAAATTGCGGGTCTTATAGGGCCCAACGGAGCGGGAAAAACAACGGTATTTAACCTTTTGACAAAGGTTTATCAGCCCACACACGGTGTAATAATGATTGACGGCAGAGATACTCACGGCATGAGTACGGTTCAAGTGAGTAAAATCGGTGTTGCGAGAACTTTTCAGAATATCAGACTGTTTTCTAACCTTACAGTTGAAGAAAACGTCAAACTCGGACTTCACAATCATATAAATTACGGTATGTTTACGGGTATACTGAGACTTCCCGGCTATTGGAAAGAAGAGAAAAAAGCTCATAACAAGGCACTTGAACTTCTCGATATCTTCGGAATGGCAGATATGGCTGATTACAAAGCGGGTTCTCTCCCTTACGGAGCACAACGCAGGCTGGAAATTGTTCGAGCTCTCGGTACTGACCCGAAACTATTGCTTCTCGATGAACCCGCCGCGGGTATGAATCCGTCCGAAACAGCGGAACTTATGGAGAACATTATTAAAATAAGAGACACGTTCGGTATCGCGATCATGCTTATCGAACATGACATGAATCTCGTTATGGGAATATGCGAAGGTATATGCGTACTTAACTTCGGCAAGGTAATCGCCAAAGGAACTCCTTCGGATATTCAGTCAAATCCCGTCGTTATAGAGGCTTATCTCGGAAAGAAAAAGGAGGAAGCGTAGAAATGTCACAGATACTCAAAGTAAATGATATCAACGTATATTACGGTGCAATTCACGCTATCAAAGGTGTTTCTCTTGAGGTAAACGAAGGCGAAATTGTAACTCTTATCGGAGCTAACGGAGCCGGCAAAACGACTACTTTGCAAGCGATATCCGGACTTCTCCATACAACAAGCGGTGAAATCGATTTCGACGGGGAAAATATATGTAAAGTCCCCGCACATAAAATTGTTGAAAAGGGATTGGCGCAGGTACCTGAAGGAAGGAGAATATTTCTTCAGATGAGCGTTAAAGAAAACCTTGAGATGGGAGCATACACGCAACATGTCGGATCAGTTTCTTCTTCGATTAAAAACGTATACGAGCTGTTTCCGAGACTGCACGAGAGACGCCATCAAATAGCGGGAACTCTATCGGGAGGCGAACAGCAAATGCTTGCAATGGGCAGAGCTCTTATGAGTCGACCCAAGCTTCTTATGCTTGATGAGCCTTCAATGGGTCTTGCTCCTATCCTTGTTGAGCAGATATTTGATATAATCAAAGAAATGCACAGAAACGGAACTACTATTCTTTTAGTCGAACAGAATGCCCAAATGGCTTTGTCTGTTGCAGACCGTGCTTACGTTATGGAAACCGGAAAGATCACTCTTTCGGGAACTGGAGCGGAGCTCGCTTCAAGCGATTCGGTCAGAAAAGCATATCTCGGAGGATAAAGCACAGCCTCCCGCATCGTTGCGGGAGGCTTTTTGAGCATTAGGCAGGCGAATATCCTTGTCCTTGAAAGCATATTATCAGCACAGACGATGGATATAGCAATACGGCAGAGCCTGCTTTATACAGGAGCGCTTTTTGAGAAATTGTATTGCATTTGCTCTTGCTTTGTGATACAATAAAAGGGAAATAACCGACAGACTGTTTGAGGACAATTATGAGAGAGAAAACGAAGAAGAAAAACAAAGCTTTATTTGTAATTTTGATTGTAATAGCGGCACTTTTGCTGTGCATATGTGTTGTCGGGGTCATCTTTGTCAACGGATATCTCAACAGAATACAGAGAATTGACAACAGCAGGCTTGAAATTGTCGAACCTTCGAATGAAGATTTCGAATCGGATGACGTTATCGGTGAGGGATTTGAGGAAATTGTACCCGATGACGTTCAGTGGGATAACGGAGAATTTGACCTCGGTGACGACGGACTGATTAATATTCTCCTTGTCGGTCAGGACAGAAGAGAAGGACAGGGAAGGCAACGTTCGGATACTATGATAGTATGCAGCATTAATCCCGATACGTACGAGATGTCAATGATATCTTTTCTACGCGACTTGTATGTTCAGTTTCCGGGTGAGTATTCACCTAACAGACTTAATGCGGCGTATGCTTTCGGCGGTTTCCCGCTCCTTTGCGAAACACTTGCTTTGAATTTCGGTATTCATATTGATGGCTGTATTGAAGTTGATTTTTTTGCATTCAAGGATATAGTTGACGCTGTCGGAGGGGTTGATATTACGCTGACGGCGGCAGAGGCGGAATACCTCGGCGGTACGGCAAAAGAGGGAATTTGTCATCTTGACGGACAGGCGGCTCTTGATTATGCGAGAATAAGGATGATAGACAGTGACTTTAACAGAACCGGCAGACAAAGAAATGTACTTAATGCGATAATAGATAATGTAAGAGGATACGGAGTGGGACAGCTTTTGGAACTTGTCGAAGCTTTTCTTCCTTACGTTACCACAGATATGTCTAACACACAAATAATTTCTCTGGCAACAAAACTTGCACCGCATATCGCATCAATTCAGCCGAACTCGTATTTTGTTCCGCCGTTTGATGCGTATAATAGCGCAATGATAAACGGCATGGCGGTCCTTGTACCCGATAGAACTCTTATAAGAGACTATCTTAAAAACGAATATATGCCGTTTGGCGACTGATTATAGTATAAGCCTTTAAATATGGGGATACTTCTTTATGAAGTATCCTTTTTTTACACCGATTTTACACTGGTCTGAGCGCGGATTTTACTTGGGTGTTCTATAATATAACCG